>CAMOEP010000085.1 GCA_946612185.1 uncultured Ruminococcus sp. | reverse complement strand
GCCTTATGGATCCACAGATGATTATGAGGGTGATTCGGGAAAATTGATTTCCATGAAGAATCTCACAAATCGCTTGACTTATTTTAGTGAAAATGGTACAATAGAAGTATATGTATTCAGAAAGGCGGATTGTTCAATGAGTGTTACTCCAAAAGTTACCCTGATATCCCATACACCCGAACCGGAAAAACTGGTGGCTACTGCCGGAAAACTCTGCTACTCCAGCAGCGATATCCTTTCACTCCATGACGGGCTTACTGACGAGGTGATAGATAAATACATTGATATGCTTGTGTCAATAGGTCACGAAAGTGTTATGGAACACGTCAGTTTCACTTTTGGCATCGAGGGCATATCCCGTGCCTGTTCGCATCAGCTCGTCCGCCACAGAATAGCGTCATACTCCCAGAAAAGCCAAAGATACGTTAGTGAAAACGGCTTTGACTTCATCACTCCCCCGGCTATTGCACAGTCTCCGGAAGCACTTGAGGAGTACGACAGAATAATACAGGAAATTACCACCGGCTATGAGAAAATTGCCGATATCCTCACCGAGAACCACAAGGCTGATTTTCTCGCTCAGGGACTTGATGAGAAGGCTGCCGCTTCAAAAGCCCGGAAACTCGCCAACGAGGACGCTCGTTTTCTCCTGCCAAACGCCTGTGAGACTAAGATAGTGGTCACAATGAACGTCCGCTCACTGTTTAATTTCTTTGAGCATCGCTGCTGCAACCGTGCCCAGTGGGAAATCAGGGACGTTGCCTGCCAGATGCTAAGGCTGTGTCTCCGGGCCGCCCCCCATATTTTCGCTAAGGCTGGCCCTTCCTGCGTGGCTCAGGGTAAATGCCCGGAAGGTAAAATGACCTGCGGAAAAATGGCGGAAGTTCAGGAAAAATTCACTGCTCTGAAAGAGGAGTCCCATGCTTGATTTCCATGTACTTGAACTTGCTGACCGCAGCCGGGTTAACGCTGCCCTGGATAAATCACGGTTCATGGGCTGCGAGTACTCCTTCGCAAATAACCTGGCATGGCGGCGGCTCAGCGACACTCAGGCGGCGTTTTTTGGAGATTTCTACATCTCCTGCGGATTCGGCTCAGGCAAACCCGTCTTTGCCTATCCATCCGGTGAAGGCGATGTGAGGGCGGTCATCAGTGAGATGCGCAGTTTCGCAGAAAACCGTAACTCCCCTCTCGTCATCGTCGCTGCCGAACAAAGTGCCCTTGACACTTTGGAGGAACTTTTCCCAGGTCAGTTCACGGCTTTTTCCGACCGTGACAGCGCCAACTACATATATAACTCTGCCGACCTGATAAGTCTCCCCGGCAGGAAATTCCACGCAAAACGCAACCACCTTGCCCGTTTCAAAGAAACCGGCTGCACGTTCTCACTCATCACCGAGAACGACTTCGACGACGCTATCGTATTCCTCACCGAGACTTACAACGGCAAAGCCGGCGCTCCGGACAAGTCCATGATAGCCGAACAGTTCGCCCTGAATACCTTCTTCAACCACTTCTCCGAACTCAGGCTTCAAGGCGGTATCATACGGCAGAATGGCATTGTGAAGGCGGTGACTATAGGTGAACCATTAACCCCGGACACTTACTGCGTCCACATCGAAAAGGCGGACGTGTCAGTCCCCGGTATCTACGCCGGGATCAATAACTGCTTCGCCTCTGCCGCTGCCACGGACTTCATCTACATTAACCGTGAGGAAGACCTGGGGCTGGAAGGTCTGCGCAAAGCGAAACTAAGCTATAACCCGGCATTTCTGCTGGATAAATATGTAATTACTTTTAAATGAAAGGAACATCGCTATGATATACGTTTTTCTCGCAAACGGCTTCGAGGAAGTCGAGGCTCTTACACCTGTTGACCTGCTCAGACGTGCAGGCAAAAAAGTCGTTACCGTAGGCGTGGGCGACAGCATTATCGTCGGCTCTCACGGTATCCCTGTGGTAGCTGACATCATCGCTCAGGAGGCTCAGCTTACCGACGAACTGGAAATGATAATCCTCCCCGGCGGTATGCCCGGTACTCTCAACCTGGAAAAGTCTGAGTACGTCCAGAATGCCATTGACTACTGCGTCCAGAACGACAAGTTCATCGGCGCTATCTGCGCTGCTCCCTCTATCCTCGGTCACAAGGGTCTGCTTAGCGGACGTACTGCCGTTTGCTACGAGGGCTTCGAGACTCAGCTTGAAGGCGCTCAGATAGGCGACGGTTCAGTGGCAGTTGACGGCAAATTCATCACCGCAAGAGGTGCTGGCGTTGCTGTACAGTTCGCACTGAAGCTTATCGAGGCTGTTCACTCTGAGGAAGAAAGCAGGAGACAGTTCCGTGCTATCCTCTGCGAATGATAAAAAGGCGCTGAGAGCGCATTTCCAGAAAGTCCGCCAGGAAACTTTCTCCCCGGAGAAGTGCTGCCGTATCGCAAAGCGGCTTCTTGTTCTCCCGGAGACTGCTAAGGCAGACTGCGTTCTGCTGTACGCTTCCTTCGGCTCGGAAATACCCACTGACACCATCGCCGGGGAACTCCTTGATGCGGGAAAAACTGTCGCTTACCCACGCACAGGTGAGGGCGGCATCATGACTTTCCACGTCATCACTGACCTTTCCCAGCTTATCCTGTCCCCAAGCGGTAAATTCTCTATCCGTGAGCCGGATATCTCACTCCCCCAGCCGGAGATCTCCGGGAATACCCTTTGCGTTCTCCCAGGTCTTGCCTTCACGGAAAAAGGCGGCAGACTCGGCTACGGCGGCGGTTTCTACGACAGATTCATCGCTGATAACCCTGCCATGCACCTGGCTGCTCTGGCTTTTGAAGCGCAGATAACAGATACCCTGCCGCTTCTCCCACACGACATTTTCACAGATACCATAATCACAGAAGAAAGGACGGTCATTTGTAATGAACGATAACGAAAAAGACCTGAATAGTCCCCCTGCTGAACCGGATCCGGACGACTACTCAATGTTCGATAATCCCCCTCATATGCAGCCTAATGAGTACATCACAGAAGAACGTGACGCTCAGGAATATGAGCCGGAAAATTATCCTCAGCAGGACGACCCTGAACCGCAGCAATACGCCGCTCCGCCTCAGTATCAGCAGCAGTACGCTCCCGGCGGAAGCATGAACCACCAGCAGCCTGTGCACAATGCCCAGCAGAAGCGTAAACGTAAGAAGAAGCGCAGAAGAAGCCGTGTTCCCGGCGTGCTGATCCTCACTACCTTCATCTTCGGCGTGTCAGTTATCCTCTCAATGGTCATAATCGGCTACGGCAAGGATATGCTGGGTCTTGGAAAGAGTGACAAGACTTACCTGCTGGTCATCGAGGAAGGCTCTACCACCGACGATATCGCCAATATGCTGGAGGCTGAGGGCATTATCAAGTCCCCCGAAGCTTTCAAGCTGTTCTCACGGCTGAGAAACGCTGATACCCTCTACGTCCCCGGCGAGCATTTTATCCGCCCGAATATGGCTTACGAGACTATCATCAATAACCTCACTCAGGTGGAGGAGGAAGAACTTGGCGAGACAGTTCAGGTCACTTTCCCCGAAGGCAAGAACCTGCTTGAGTGCGCTTACATACTTGAGGAGGAAGGCGTTTGCTCCGCTGACGACTTCATCTTCTACTTCAACTCCGGCGGATTCGGCTTCGACTTCGAGAGTATGCTCCCCACCGACCAGAAGCTGAAATTCCAGCGTATGGAAGGCTACCTGTTCCCCGATACCTACTTCTTCTACCAGAATATGGAGCCTGAACAGGTATGCCAGAAAATTTACCTGAACTTCAACGACAAAATGACCGAGGAGCGCCTTGCTAAGATGAAGGAGCGTGGTCTGACCCTTGACCAGCTTATTACTTTTGCTTCTATCGTCCAGAAAGAGGCTGCTACCACCGACGTTATGAACCACGTTGCTTCCGTTTTCTGGAACCGTCTGAACAACAGCGAACTGTTCCCCCTGCTTCAGTCCGACCCGACTACAAACTACGCTAAACAGGTAGTTCAGCCGAATATGGAGGTTCTGGATACAACTATCGTTAACGCTTATGATACTTACCAGAGTCCCGGTCTGCCCCCCGGAGCTATCTGCAACCCCGGTATCGAGGCTATCGACGCTGTTCTCTACGCTGAGGAAACCAATGACTACTACTTCATCGCTAATATCAATACCAAGGTCACTTACTTCGCTGAGACTAACGAGGAACATGAAGCAAATAAGGCTATGATCGAGCAGCAGTACATCGACGAGGCTAATGCCGCTGCGGAATAATGGAGTATACTATGACTGAACTTGAAGTACTTGCCCCCGCCGGTGACGAGGAGCGGTTCTACGCCGCCCTCAGCTACGGCGCTGACGCTATATATCTCGGCAGGAAGGAATTCGGTATGCGTGCATCACCGATGAACTTCGACCTCCCCCAGCTTGTAAAAGCCGTGGAAGCTGCCCATGCTAAGGGTAAAAAGGTATACCTCACCTGCAATACCCTGCCAAGAAATGACGAGATACCACGGTTTGAGCAGTTCGTGAGAGAGGCTCAGGAGGCTAAAGTGGACGCTCTTATCGTTGCGGATATCGGTCTGCTGATGATGATAAAGCGCTATGCCCCCGACATGGAGATCCATATCTCCACTCAGACCGGTATCGTCAACTACGCCACCGCCCGTGAACTTTACAACATGGGCGCTAAGCGTGTTGTCCTCGCCCGTGAACTTACTCTGGAGGAGATCGCCGGTATCCGTGCAAAAACTTCCCCAGACCTTGATATCGAGGTTTTCGTCCACGGCGCTATGTGCGTTTCATTCTCCGGACGCTGCCTGCTTTCCCAGTACCTCGTCCAGCGTGACCCGAACCGTGGCGAGTGCGCTCAGCCCTGCCGCTGGGGTTATCACCTTATGGAGGAGAAGCGCCCCGGCGAGTTCTTCCCCATTTTCGAGGACGAAAAGGGAACGTATATCCTCAACAGCAAGGATATGTGCATGATCGACCATATCGACAAGCTGGCTCAGGCTGGCGTTAAAAGCCTGAAAATCGAAGGACGTGCCAAGTCCGCTTACTACGTTACCGTCGTGACTAATGCCTACCGTATGGCTGTTGATGAGTACTACAAGTCCCCCGACAACTTCAAGCTGCCGGAGTGGATAAGGGACGAGGTTTTCAAAGTGAGCCACAGAAAATACTGCAACGGCTTCTTCTTCGGCAAGCCCGATGAGTCCCAGTACTACGAAAACAGCGGATATATCCGCAATTACGACGTTGTTGCAGTTGTGGAAAAGTGCGAGGACGGCAGAGTTTACTGCACTCAGCGAAACAGGTTCTTCGCCGGTGATACCGTTGAGCTGCTCGCTCCTTCCCAGAAACCTGTCACCCTCACCCTGGATACCCTCCTGGACGAGAACGGCGAAAGTATCACCACCGCAAACCACGCTATGATGCCGTTTTCATTCCCCTGCGATTTGCAGTTCCCGGCTGGTACGGTCATCAGAAAAGAAACTAAATAACATCTTGCCGGGATTGGTCAATGCTAATAGTTTTCCAACAACTATTATGTAAAGACCTATACAGCGGGCTATAAGATAAACAGGAAGAAACTTCATTTTGAACCGCCCCAGTAATAACGTACAATGACAAAAGAACCTCCTATGGTATAATAGAAACCATAGGAGGTTTAGTTTTGGAAAGAAGTTACCAACACATACAAAAGTATGAAAAAGAGATCTTAAAGTAAAGGCAACACCACACAGAGATTGCGGTGTTGCCTTATCCATTATTTTCCCAAAAGCACTCTCATTTCTGCAAGGTCGAAAGCGCTTATCATGCCGTCAGAAGTCAGGTCGCCGGCTTTCCAGTTTTTGAGTCTGCCATTTCCGAGAAGATAGTTATCAAGGGAAACCAGGTCTGCAACGTTGAATGAGCCGTCGGCGTTCACATCGCCTTTCACGTTCTCTGTCTCACCGCTGCTTACCAGAACGTCAACGCTTGTTATGGTCATTTCGCTCATATCAGAGGGAACAACTGTGATGCGGTCAAGGTCGGTATAACTTACGTCCAGCGCATCAAGTGCGGCATTGATGTCTGACGCAAGGAAACAGGCAGTCTCGCCGTTCGAGTAGAATGGCTGGACTTGCTGCCATACTGCCGTTCCCGACCACTTTTGCAGGGCGATGACCGGCGGATCCGGGCAGTCGTACTTCACCTCAATAGCGTAACTGCTGCCAAGTTTTTCCAGTTCAGCGCCTTCAAGCGACGTGGATTCGCTCCAGTTTGATGAACTGCTGTTTCCGGTAAGTTTGCCTGTGAAAACGTTTCTGAACTTCGTGTATCCGCTGCACGGGTACTTTGCGACGGTGGTATATATCATATTCCCCTTGGGAGTCTCACCCTGGCGCTCGAAAAGTTCAGTCAGGGTGACAAACTCGTACCCTTGCTCTACCAGTTCCGGCATGACTATTTTCAGTGCATCGACGGTCTGGCTGTTTCCGGCAGCATCATGAAGCAGGACGATAACTCCGTCCCTTGCACCGCTGAGTATATAGTCCGCACGCTGCTGGGCGGTAACGTTTTCCATGTAGTCCTGGCAGTCGATTCCGCAGATGAACGGCAGGTCGATAGTATCGTACATCGTCTGGCTCACGTCAATGAACGGCGGGCGGAAAAACTTCGTATGCTCGCCGGTTATCTCCATGACCTTCTCGTCCACGAATTCAACCTCTGCCGTTATGTCCTCCGGTGACATCGCACCCATGTTGGAGTGACTTTTTGAATGGTTGTCGATCTCGCAGCCCATGTCGTATGCACGCTTCACGGACTTTGCGCTTTCCTCGGTGATATTGTTACCGATGAGGAAAAACGATGCTTTTGCGCCGTACTCCTCCAGTATGTCAAGAACCTGGTTGGTAGTAGTGGTATTCGGGCCGTCGTCGAAAGTCAGTGCAATGAGTTTCGGCTCGATGTCCGCAGCATCGGAGGTTACTGCCGGTGCTGATGCGGCTGCAAGTGCTATCGAAGCTGCTGCCGCTAAAGACCTTGTAATAAACTTTTTCATTGAATCATCCCTCGCATATCCGCCCTGCATTTCAGGGCATATCTTTCCGACAGGCAGCTATCCCCTGCCCCTGTCAGCATACTATCCTCCTTTCCCCTGAACCGCTTTCAAAAGAAGCAGTTACCAGCCGATCAGGAAACAGCCCGACAAATTCACCAAAAACGTCTTTACCGGAAAACTGCCAATGGGTATCTTTCCGGCAAGATATCTCAGAACTGCGCCAACAGCTCCGCCTGCACCGACTATCAGTGATTCACGCATCAGCGATGCTCCTTTCGAGTATAGCCCGCAGGGAAACCTCAAAATGCTTGTCGTCAGCATGAGACCTCTTTTTCTTTGAGGACTTCAGCTTTCCCCTGCTTCGCCGGATTTCTGCATGAATGGCACGCAGTTCCAGAAGTACGCCGATATTGCTGGAGGTATACTCCCTGCCGTTCTGGTCAAGGACGAACGCACCCTTTCCAAGACTCATTGCTGCCACGCCGTAGTCCTGAGTAATGACCAGATCACCGGCGCTGATATTGTTAACAATGTACAGGTCGGCGCTGTCTCTGCCCTGGCTTACTACAACTGTCTCAGCGCCTTCGTATTCTATCTCATGGGAAGTATCGCAGACTATTACGCAGCTTATGCCGTGTCTTACTGCTTCACCCACGGTTATGTCCACCACCGGACAGCCGTCCGCATCAATGAATATTCTCATAGCCGTTCCCTCCTTTTTTCAATTATATCATAAGTTCACCTGTTATGCAAGCACCAAAACGGGACTTTACAGGGCAGCAGCATTTACTTTCCGTGATACATTTTCCGCCATACAGGAAAACTGCCGTCAGCCGTGAAAATGTGGACGGCAAAGAGACTTCCGGTAAATAAGGGGACATAAATTTTCGACCTATGGATTTTAGGAAGACAGTGCCGGTAAAAATCGGCAAAAGAGGGGGAAAAAGAGGTTCAGGAAGGGAGAGTCCGTCAGGGTTGAAACCTAAGGGGAAAAGGCTGAGGA
>CAMOEP010000084.1 GCA_946612185.1 uncultured Ruminococcus sp. | reverse complement strand
CGAGAGTAGCAGCAGCGCTGATAGCAGCCTGAATTTCGGGAGTCATCTTCTCCTGTTCAGTGATAGAATTTGCAACTTCCTCCTTGCGCTTTTCCAGGTTACGCAGGTAGGTAAGTCTGTCGGAAAGTTCACGGAGAACCTGGTCGTCCAGCGAACCTGTAAGTTCCTTACGGTAACGGGCGATAAAAGGGATAGTCATACCCTCGTCGATAAGAGAGATAGTATTATCCACCTGTTCCTGTCTGAGGGAGAATTCCTGTGCGAGTGCCTTGTTGATTTCCATAAAAAGTATCCTTTCTTCTGCGGGGTCAGTCTTCATCTATAGGAATATCAATATCCAGGTCGATATTGATACTGTCCTCCTGTGTGGGGGCGGCGGAGTTCTGGGGAATGATAGGTACATCTATCATAGCTACAGTTTCCTCCTCGATAGTAATTTTCACCGGATTTCTGGTCGGTATATTTTCCTGAATAAGCTCCTCTAAAAGCTGCTTGGCTGAGGGTTCAGCTTCGGCATGAGCGCTGTCAGCCACTATCTCAGGAGCAGGCAGCGGCGGCAGGTGAGCGGTCTGTCCGGCGAGGATACCGCTCAGACGGTCTATCCATGAAAAGAGCGTCTTTGCGATGTCCTTGTAGACAACAGAGTTATTCTTCTCGTTGAGGACTTCATGGCGCATACCATCGAAAAGTCTGTGGGAGATGCTGTTATATCCGGCATTTTCCAGGAATTTCATAGCGCCGAAGAAGCGTTTCTCGCTGAGCATTACCGGGTCGTCCTTACCGGATATGAAGCGTATAGGCAGGTTAGGGTTAGTGACGTTCCAGCCTTTTTTGGAGTATGTATTGCGCATCAGCCAGAGCAGACCCTCATAGCCGTTGAGGGTGTAGTGGAAGCTGCACAGCGGGTCGGTATTGAAAGCGGACACCACCTGTGGGTCTGAGCATATCCACGAATGAGGCTGACCGCCGAAGTTTTTATTGAAAAGGTTTTCGGATATTTCGTATATTTTATCGGAGCGGAAGCGGCTGCCGAGTTTTTTGGAAACTGCCGAGTCGATGCTCCTTGCGAATCCTGAAAGCGGCGCATAGCAAGGGCAGCCCAGGAGAACCAGACCGTTAATTTCGCTGTCGTGTTCTTTGAGGAAAACTCTTGCGCCCAGTGAACCCATACTGTGACCGATAAGGAAGTGCGGGATACCCGGCATTTCCTCCCTGATAACAGCGGAAAGAGCCGCAATATCTGTAACGAAGCCCTGACCGCCCTCACGGAACATGAATCCCAGGTCGTCCTTAGAGCATATACTTTTGCCGTGACCACGGTTATCGTGGATATAGCAGGCGAAACCCTCGCTGGCGAGGTAGTCCATAAAGTCAAAATAGCGTTCTTTGTATTCGTTCATACCGTGAACTATCTGCACAACGCCGTTGATATTACCCGCAGGAACAGATGCGGCGGCGGAAATTACCAGACCGTCATGTGGCGAAGTGAATTCAAATTCACGAATAGATGCATTCAGCATATCAGACCTCCTGTTCATGTAGTCAAAGACTATTGTAACACATTTCACCAAAAAAAGCAAGTCCCGTATTGCGGCGGCAACTTATTGGCGATTTTCTGCGTGTTTACCGCAGGAAACAAAAACCCCCTGACAGAGCGAACAGGAGAATTTTCCGGAACGCCATATCAAGGGGATTCTGAGAACTTGTCTGCGGAAGCCTTTGCACGCATCTTTGTGTGTGAGAATGTTCCTGATTATCTTAGAAAGGGGAGTATGATAGCTCCGGCTATCATTAAACCTGCCATTGCAAGAACGGCGATCCTTGTCCACATTTTCTTCTCAGGCTTTCTGTAGCTGCCCATGATCCTCACCTCTTAACTTCTTTTTTTACTGCGCTTTCTGCGGTCTGGGATATAGTCGCTGAAAATATCAGCCTTTTTGCGGCTGCCGTAAGCTGACCTGCGTCTGTCGGGGCGATGGTCAGGGCGATGATCTGAGCGGTGGTTCTTGGAAGAAAAACCGCCTCTGCCTGACTTTTCGCCGGAGGTATCGCCCTTGAAAAGCTTTACCTCAACAGGGTTGCCGTTTATCTTCATGGGATTGGCGGCATCGAGGATAAAGTCAGTCTCAGCTTCGGGAACTTCAACGGTAGTATGGCTGTCGAATATATCTATCTTGCCGAAATCCTGACCGGACATACCGGTAGCGTCCACCAGAGCGCCCAGAATGAAATTGGGAGCGATGCGCTTATTTCTGCCGATATTCAGGTCGATGCGGACAGTCTTAGCACCTGAGCGCTTGCCCTTGCGGATAGGCTTGGGAACGTCAAGTTCGGGGAGTCCTGCGATCTCGTCAGCGAGTTTTCCGCTTACCAGTCTTGCAGCGGCTTCACGGTAGTCGATACCCTCAGCGGCAAGGCGGTCGAGTATCTCATAAGCGTCATGGGAGGGACGTTCCTCCTGAGCGGCGATACTGCGGACGATACTCTCCTTCTTCATAGCGATGATATCGCTCTTGTCAGGCAGGGGGAGTTCCTTGATATCAGCCTTGACGTAGCGGGATATAGCCTTCAGTTCGTAGAGCTGTTTTCTGCCGGATATAATGGAGTAAGCAGCACCGGCACGACCAGCACGGCCTGTTCTTCCGATACGGTGGATATAGTACTCGTTGTCCTGGGGCAGGTCGTAGTTGAAAACAGCGTCAACGCCGCTTACGTCGATACCTCTTGCGGCAACGTCGGTAGCCACGAGAATGGCTGTATTCTTGGCTTTGAACGAGTTCATGACCTGGGTACGCTGAGCCTGTTTCATATCGCCGTGGAGACCGGCAGCACGGAAACCGGCTTTCACCAGATCCTCAGTAAGGTCATCTACCATTTTCTTGGTATTGCAGAAAACCATAGCAGAGGCAGGAGCGTAGGCAGTCAGGAGAAGCTTGAGAGCGTCGGTCTTTCTGCCCATAGCAGTCTCGAACCAGAACTGCTCGATAAGCTGGGCAGTACGCTGGGTAGACTTTATCTTGATCTGAACCGGGTCATTCTGGTATTTCTCGGTGATAGCGAGTATCTCCGGCGGCATAGTTGCGGAGAAAAGGACTGTCTGGCGCTCGGTGGGGATATCTGAGAGTATGGACTCGATGTCCTCACGGAAGCCCATATTCAGCATCTCGTCAGCCTCGTCAAGGATAACTGTGCGGATATTTTCGAGTTTCAGGGTACGGCGGCGGATATGGTCCATAACTCTGCCGGGAGTACCGATGACGATGGAAGCGCCCTTTTTCAGTTCCATTATCTGCTTTTCCATACTTGCGCCGCCGTAAACAGCACAGGTGCGGACGGACTTCTTGTATTTGGCGAATTTGCGTACTTCACCGGCAGCCTGCATAGCCAGTTCTCTGGTAGGGCAGAGGACGAGTACAGCGGGGAAGCGGCGGTCGTCGGAGGTGATGCTCTCGACGGCGGGGATACCGAAAGCGGCGGTCTTACCTGTACCGGTATTAGATCTGCCGATAACGTCCCTGCCCTGGAGGAGCAGAGGGATACTTTCCTTCTGTATCTCGGTCATTTCGGTAAAGCCCAGTTCCTCAACAGCCTGTATGAGTTCCTGGGAAAGATTTAATTCATTAAACTGCATTATTTATCCTTTCATCTTAAAACAAACAATAAATTTCCTTTTACCATAATAACACAAAACCCCCGCCCTGTCAAGCTTTTTCTAATGCGTAATTCGTAATGCGTAATGCGTAATTAAATGTGCTCGCTTGCGCTCACATTATTTAAAGTATGAATTGGAAATTCCAAATGAAACTTATACTTATTTAAAATACATTGCCGTCAGGCAATACCGCAATTACGCATTACGCATTACGAATTACGCATTAAAAAGAAAGTGACGTTTTTGTAATAATAAAGTTACGCTATTGTAAGTCAGATGTGCTACTATTAACATACGGAAGGAAAGAGGCGACCTGCAAGCGATTTTCGGCAACTTTCACAAAAAATTTGCCGTTTTTTGTCTCCTGTAAATCGCTCATATCACCTTTTTCCCCTGTTATCGTATCGGATTTGTTGTCAAATTGTACAAATTAGCGGTTTATGTTCATTGCATTTTATCCTAAAAAACGCAAATTTTAACTTGACAATTCCGGAAAAGTGTGCTAATATATTAGTGTACTAAATACGATAGTACACTTAATGATTTGCATGACTATCATTCAGACGTATTACCGTATCATTAAATTGATTTAATATAGAAAGGGATCGAACATATGAAAAAGAATGTTATTCTGAAAACTCTGGCGGCATTGTCAGTTTCCGCTATGATAATGGCTTTCGGCACAGGCTGCGGCTCTCAGGTCGAATACGCTCCTTCTACTGACACTGTTGCTATTGAAAAGCAGGATCTTGAAAACTATATCAGCGTTCAGGGTAAGGTCGAGGGTACTAATATCGTTAAGGTAACAAGCGAAGTAAGCGCCCGTGTAAAGGAACTGAATGTTGAAATCGGTTCTCAGGTAAAGGAGGGCGATGTTCTCTGCGTATTCGATGATTCTGACCTCAGATCTCAGTACAATACACTGAAAGAAAGCTCAGAAAAGACCGATGAGAAACTCCAGGCTCTCCACGATATCAACCAGCGTTCACTCAATACCGCTAAGACCGATAAGGAAAACGCTCTTGCTCAGGCTCAGCGTGCTATCGACAGAGCAGTTTCCGCCCGTGACAGCGCTTATAAGAAGTACGACGAGACTCTTGATAAGATAAACGACTACTACGCAAAGTACATCGACTACTACAACGCTGCCGGCGAGGGCGATATGGCTGCTTCCGAAAAGGCTAATGAGTACTACCAGATGTATAAGTCAGCACAGGCTGAGTACGACGCTATGGGCGATCAGCTTACTTCCTACGATACTGCTATCCAGGACGCTAAGGACGCTTATGCTGCTGCTGAGAGAAACGCTGATGCTGCTATCCAGGCTGCTAATGACGCTATCAATAACGAGAAGTTCGATACAGACACCTCTATCCAGGAACAGCTCGATAAGCTTCAGGATAAGATCGACAAGTGTACTGTAAAGGCTGACAGAAGCGGTATCGTTACTGCACTGAATATCTCCGAGGGTTCTATCCCCACTTCCGAAGCTATCATGACTATCGAGGACGATTCTCAGCTTCGTATCAACGTATCTATCGACGAGGCTGATATCCTCAACGTCAAGGAAGGTCTGAAGGCTGTTATCACTACTACAGCTACAGGCGAAAATGAGTTCACCGGAAAGGTTTCCCGTATCGTTAATATCATGAGCGGTCAGGTAACTAACTCCCTCACCGGCGAGACTACCGGAGGCGGCTACTCCGCAGAGATCACTGTAGACGACCAGGATCAGCTCCTTATCGGTATGAGCGCTAAGGTAAAGATAATCCTCGACGAGAAGTCTGATGTTTACGCTGTTCCCTACAACGCTATCATTGAAAACGATGACGGAACTTTCAGCGTTATCGTAGCTTCCGGTACAGGTGATAACCGTACTGCAAAGTTTGTAAATATCGAAAAGGGTATGGAGACTAACTTCCTCACCGAGATAACAAGTACTGAGATCTCAGACGGCGACCTCATCGTTACTGATCCTGAGTTTATTACAGAGGGTATGTCCCTTAATGTAGCTGGCAGCTACTATGATTCTGTTCAGGAGTGATGAATATGAGTAAAACAGTTATAAATATGAGCAATATCATCAAGAGATATTACATCGGTCAGCCTAATGAACTCCAGATACTCAACGGTATCTCACTTAATATCCACGAGGGCGAATTCGTATCCATCGTTGGTGCATCTGGTTCAGGCAAGAGTACACTTATGAATATCATCGGCGCTCTTGATAAGCCTACTGAGGGACAGTACCTCCTGAATGATACAGATATCAGCAAGCTTTCTGACAAGCAGCTTAGTGATATAAGAAACAAAGAGATCGGCTTCGTTTTCCAGACATTCAACCTTATCCCCAGAACTACAGCTCTGAAAAATGTTGAACTTCCCATGCTCTATGCAGGTGTTTCCAAGAAAGACCGCACAAAGAGAGCAAAGGAACTGCTGGAACTGGTAGAGATGCAGGATAGAAGCACTCACAAGCCTAACGAACTCTCCGGCGGTCAGAAGCAGAGAGTGGCTATCGCCCGTGCAATGGCAAATAATCCTTCCATTATCCTCGCTGACGAGCCTACCGGTGCGCTGGATAGCAAGACCGGTCACCTGGTAATGGATATATTCCATAAACTCCACAAGGAGGAGGGCAAGACCATTGTCCTCATCACCCACAGCCCGGAACTTGCCGCTGAGACAGAGCGTATCATCACTATCAGCGACGGCTCAGTAATATCCGATACCGGTGCTGATGTAAGCGTTCCCGGTAATACGGAGGTGAGCGCCTGATGAACATATTTGAGAACCTTAAAATGGCGTTCAGCTCCATAGCTGCCAACAAGATGCGTTCTCTGCTGACTATGCTGGGTATCATTATCGGTATCAGCGCAGTTATCACTATAACCACCCTGGGTACTACACTCCGTTCTACTATCAAAGGCGCTATGGCAAGTCTGGGTTCAAACCTGATGTACGTTCGCCTCACTGAAAGAGATGTTGACAACTATTACGATTCCCTGGAAGTAGAAATGAACGATGAAGACTTCTTTACTATGGAGGATATCGAGACATTACTTGATACATACCCTGGTGAATTCCAGATCGCTGATGAGACTCCTGTAGGAAATGCTTCCCTGAAAAACTCCAAGGGCAAGGACGTTGCGATCAACCTGGTAGGTGCTTATGACGGTACTCTTACCTATAACTCCTACAAGCTTATCGCCGGCAGAAACCTTAGCATGGACGATGTTAAGTACAAAAAGCACGCCTGCTTAGTATCCGATATCTTCGTGGAGCAGTACTTCAAAGAAAAAGAAGAACCCGTTGGTAAGACTATCAAGGTAACACTTTCCACCGGTATCGTTCAGGAATTCAATATTGTTGGTGTATACAAGTACAACAGCCTTTCAAATGGTATGGGCGACAGAAGAACCATGAGTACACCTGTATATATCCCTGATTCAGTAGGTAAGGCTATAACAGGTATCCACGGAGAAACACAGTTCATGTTTATGATGTTCACATACAACGTAAAGTATGATGCTGAACAGGTAAAGGCAGATATGCTGAAGTACTTCAACAGCCTTTACGCCGGCAACAAGAACTGGATGCCTGAAGTGGTAAGTATGGAAGACCAGCTTAAAACTATAGATATGGTCATCAATGTTGTTACCATAGTTGTATCAGTAATCGCAGCTATATCCCTCATCGTAGGCGGTGTAGGCGTTATGAACATAATGCTGGTAAGCGTAACGGAGCGTACCCGTGAGATCGGTATACGCAAGGCGCTTGGTGCTAAAAAGAGGACTATCAAGCAGCAGTTTGTTATTGAAGCTATAATCATCTGTCTGATAGGCGGAATTATTGGAATACTCGTTGGATTCCTCAACGGAGAACTGGCAGGGGTAATAGCCAACTCCGTAATTAAGAGCAATCCTGATTATGCAGACATTCTTGGTGATGTACAGATCGTACCGTCAGTAGGTGCAATAATCATATCAATTCTTTTCTCAACACTTACAGGTGTATTCTTCGGACTTTACCCTGCAAGCAAGGCAGCAAAGATGAATCCTATCGACGCTCTGAGATACGACTGATAATTAATGCGTAATTCGTAATGCGTAATGCGTAATTGCGCTGAACATTTCAAAAAGGCGGGAGTATACCGCCGCAAATAAAAAAAGTAAGACCGTCCGGTTCAGTAAAATGAGCCGGACGGTCTTTTAATTATACATTTATCATACGTTGAATCTGAAAAGAACGATATCGCCGTCCTTCATAACGTACTCCTTACCCTCAAGGCGGACAAGTCCCTTTTCCTTTGCAGCAGCCATTGTGCCGCACTCCATAAGGTCGTCAAAGGAAATAACCTCTGCACGGATAAAGCCTTTCTCGAAGTCGGTATGTATCTTTCCGGCAGCCT
>CAMOEP010000083.1 GCA_946612185.1 uncultured Ruminococcus sp. | reverse complement strand
CCTTTTTTCCCCTCTTTTGCCGATTTTTACCGGCAAGTTTTCCGGATACCCAAGATGGTGCAGACCCTTACCAGCCTGTCGCCGGAAATAATTCCGGCGCATGGCTTTCTACAAAAACCGGTAGTTTTCCATTGTATATCAGAAAATGCTTCACGGAAAGTAAATGCTGTTGCCCTGGATATTGCATAAGGCTGCGCCGCAATCTCTGTGCGGTGTTGCCATAAAAAAGCCGTGAGGCATCTCCAATATGGAAATGCCCCACGGTATATTTAGACCTTGTTAGTTCTGCTCGCTTATTACGATAGATGCACGGTTCTGGATAAGGTCGGCTGTCTCCTGAGCGCTGCGCTCACCATTAAAGAAAGCCTCTATCTCCTCGTTAACTATCTCATAAACGTCCTCGTTATAGTATGCTGATCTGCTGGAAGTATTCTTGATGTAGTCAGCAACGAAGTCACGCTCCTCCTTAGTGAGGGGCTTTACATCTATCTGCTCTGTATCGCTGAGCCAGTAGCTATCGTCGTAGTACTGCTTCTCGCCCTTTTCGTCAGTCCAGAAGGGACGATCCATAGCCTGATCCATGATATTATCAAACTCGCTCTGGAGAACCGGGAAACCATTGTACATCTTGCTATCGCTGTTTGTGTAGTCGAAGAAGCTGCTTATGAACTCCCAGCAAGCTTCCTTATGCTGGCACTCCTCGGTGATAGCGTAGCAGCTATTGAAGTTGAGCTTTGCGCCCTGACCATTATCGGAGGGATAACCAACGAGAGTTATCTTGTCGCCAAATTCGCCCTGAGCAGCTCTTGCGTACTCTCTTGCATCGCCCAGGTATACCGTGCTGAGGAGAGCCTTGTCGTTGCGGCAGGCTGCCTGCTGTTCGGTATAGTAAGCGTCCATCTCCTCCTGAGAAGCGTTATCCCAGTCGGGTTCGTCAGCTTCCTTGTCGAATGTATCAACAAATTCCAGAAGCTTGAGAAAATCAGGTGAATCAAAGCTGCAAGTGCCGTTTACCTCGTCAACGAAAGTCATATTGTAGTAGAGGTTGTAGAATACGCTTTCCTTTGAATTCGACTCATTGAACAGCTTAGTGCCTTCAGGTGCTTTTTTGTAGGTTTCGATAAGGTCATCAAGCGTCCAGTTCTCCTTGTCGAAGTTCTTTGACTTGATGGCAAGGGTATTTATGCTGAAAGAGGGAGTGATGTAGTACAGCTTTCCGTCAAGGGCAAGTGCATCTATCACATTGGGCATAATGTCCTCCTGCTTGATAGTGCCGCTTTCGCTCATTACCTGGTTCAGGTCAGCAAATGCACCCTTGGAAGCCAGATTATTCATTACTGCCATATCGTAACAGCATATCATATCAGGACGATTGCCGGAAACGATGTCCATTTTAAGCTGCTTTGCAGGAGTATTGACGGTCTTTTCGTTCTGCTCATCGTACTCATAGTAGCTGGAGTAGTCCTTGATCTTTACACGGATCTTGTCGTTCTTCTTATTGAAATCAGTTACCTGAGAAGTTATAGAAGAATCTGCGTACATTACAGCAAGGGTAAGGACTTCGGTATCAGCCAGTTCAGAAGCATCACGCTTTGTCAGACGGTTGAGTGAACTTGCATTGGTATTCCAGTCTCTTTCGTATGTTACGAACTCACCATTGCCCAGTGAAGCAACAGCGCTGATATAGTTTCCGTTGATATCGGAGTCTATCCAGTTAATGACCTCATTTACCGTACCGTCAGCCTTGATGCCGTAGAGAGATGTACTGCCTGTCATGTAGAATTCGTAATCACCGTCGCCCTTTATTATATTTAACATACCATTGTTTTCAACGTCCTTGAGGCTGATAGAATCAAGCTGACTATAGTCAGACGCACTCAGCTTCCTGATCGCCATACCAGCCTCCTCCCATGTAACATAGCACAGGTTATGCTCGGAGTCCATGCAGCTCTGATACAGACCGTTTCCGTTTTCAAGGTCTAACTTTTCAATGACCTTGCCGTCCGTGTCGATTACCAGGTATATTTCCTCTGCTTCTGTATACAGGTTTGCTATGCACTTATCCTCACCGATAGGAGCTAATGCGCTTACAGCGATAGTGCCGTCCATATATGTGTATTCTTCAAGTTCGGTGGGTTCATTTGTGCTGACAACGCTGCCGGTGCTGTCGAGGATAATGAAGTAGTTTGAGTACTTGGCAGCTTCCTGCATAGCTTCAAAGTCAAATGTATCATAGTCGAAGTCGGGGTCATCATAGTTGGGGAGTTTGAAATCGCCGTAGTCAGCTACCTGGAGAAGTACAGCGATATTGCCGTTTCCGAGTACGCAGCAGTTCATATTATGTGTGGAGTTCTCCGGGTACTCTACGCCGAGATCAAGTTCTGTAAAGGAAGAAAACTCAGGATCAGCAGTATATATATAGCTGTTTCCCTTTGTATCGCTGCCGCATACAATAAAGTTTCCGCTGTCGCCCAGTGGAGTTATAGCTGAAATATATTCCATAGGAAGATCAGTATTCATTTCAACAGAGCGGTAAACATTTGTTATGGTCTTGTCGGATACATTAGATGCGCTGGGGGAATTGCCGCTGCCATTTTCGTTTGAGCCGTCGCCGCTGCCGTTATTGCCGCCTGATGAGCATGAAGCTGCGGAACAGAGCATTGCCGCAGCGAATACGCCGGCGAGAGTTCTTTTGATAGTATTGGTTCTCATAGATAATCCTCCATAATTATTTGTCGTTGGTAACTGTTTGTGTTTCTTTTTCTTTTTTTGGTTTAATTTGTATATTATCTTTCTTTTGTTTTTGTCTCTGTAGTATTTTGTAGGCGATGCGTGTATATTTATCTTCTATCGCCTCAAAAAGTCTCCTTCTGCCCTTAACTGCCAGTTTGTATACTATCACAAGCAGCCAGAGCAGCGTTATGATAACGGGTATGAGGACTATCCTGCGGAAGTGGTAGAGTATGGAGAGTTTCATTTCCGTTATCCTTGATGCGTTTTCCCACCAGGGGTAAGCTATGCTGTCGCTGCGGACTGCATAACCGGTAAGCTTCCTGAAAGCCTTTGCCCTCTTTGAGGGAGTGAATCTGTCGGAGTTGCTGACAACTGCGCAATGCTCCGGGAATCCTTCTGTAAAGTATTTTTTTATGGTATTGTAAGCGTAATTCTCCACCGGGTCGGGCATGATACATTCGTAGCATGAGATATTCCTGAACCCGTATGTGCCGCCGTCCGGAGACATCTGACCTATATCTCCTGAAATAAGTGGGTCAGCAGCCATAGTATAAGAGATGTAAGCCCGTGGAGTATCCCCCACGCATTTTTTCTCCGGTTTAGTCCGGGGATTATCAATTACACCTGAGATGTAGAGTTTTACGTCGTTTAAGTAGATACTCATGCCAGCCACGTTTACTGAGCCGTAAAGTGACCAGGCAAGTTCCTTGTCGATAACAGCGCCGTCCTGCATAGTGTCGCTGTCGGAGAAATACGAGCCGCTGAGCAGCCGGAAGTCACGGAAAAGGAAGAAGTCGCCGCCTACAGCCGTTACAATAGCCTCTGAGCGTCCGGAGGTATCGCACCTTGCGCTCACCTGTCCTATCTGGCAGCTATACGCATCAGGTACAAGGGTCTTGCCCTCCTCCGGGGCTACGGACACATTACCAAGGGCTTCAAGTTCAGCGTTGCGGACAGCGCCGAGCATATCGGTACTGAACCCGGAATTGCTGTCCAGAAAACAGCTTACCTGCGAACAGCCCCCTTTAGTGTCCCACTCCTCAGCAATAGTATTATACGACTGGCTCTTTGCCATAGAACTTCCCACCAGCGACATGATACCGGCTGAAACAAGGCATACCGTATTCACCGCAGCGATAACGGCGTACCTGAGTTTTATCTTCAGTTTCATGGCATCACCTTATTTATCCTTGATGCGTACCTGGTCGCCGGGAGCGATACTCTTGCTTGAAGCGGTGATAACGTAGTCGCCGTTCATGACATTGCCGGAAACTGCGCTTGATACTTCATCAGAAGCCAGCACTTCAACAGCAACCTTCTCGGCATAGTAGCGGTTTCCAAGAGGTGAACTCTTTGAGCGGACAGTGAGGACGAAGAAGCCGTCAGTGTCCTGTCTTACAGCACTTTTGGGAACGATAGCATCAAAGTTTCCGCCGCCGCAGGGAATGGAAAGGTCAAGGAATGAACCGGAGGTAACATCGCCGGTAATGGAGAAGGTAAGCAGCTTATTTCTGGAATTTGCAGTAGTATCATTCTTTATGTCAGTGAGGACAGCCTCAGCCTTGCCGTTCCAGTTGTTTACTATCTCAGCAGCAGTACCCTTCTTTACCTTCATTGCCTTGTCGGAGGGAACGCTTACCTGAACGGTATATCCCTCGTCAGCAAGGTCGATCTCGATAAGGGGCGTATCCGGAACAGTCTCGTCACCGGGCTTGATATTTACTGAACTTACCACGCCGCTGTACTTTGACTTTACCTCGGTGATATCGGAGGTTTCCTTTATCTTAGCTATCTTTGATTTCTGCTTTTCGATCTCTTTCTTCTTGGCTTCAAGGTCAAGATTTGATATTTTGCTTTCGTTGTCGTTACTTGCTTTAGTTTTGTTGAGTGCTGTGATAAGGTCATCAAGGGTACGCTGTTTAGCCTTAACGTCCTCCTCCAGCATATCCAGGTCAGAAAAGCCTGTAGTCTGGGAGGACTCATAGGAATTTACAAGGTCGGTATAGTAATTAACATTATCCTCAGCGGAACTCAGTTCGGAGATAAGCCAGCTTCTCAGATCGTACTTAGCGTCCTCATAGGCATCTCTTGCCTCGTCACGGGCTTCCTCCTTTGCATCAGCATCAGCCTTTGCGGAGTCTATCATATCCTGAGATGCGCCTCCGGAACTTTCCTCGTCGTTTCCGCCGGAAACAAGCTGGGTGTACAGTCCAAAAGCTGCGTTGTAGTCAGCGGAAGCATTCTCGAAGTCGCTTTTGAGTCTTATCAGGTCGCCTGTATACTCAGGTGCAGCGCCGGAATACTCATCGCTGTCGATAGCGGATATAGTAGCCTGTAATTTAGCCTGCTCACGGGTATAGTAGTTCAGTTCGGACTTGTTGCTGTTGTAAGCGTCCTTTGCAGCCTGCTGGTCGTCCTGACTGGCAGCGGCGTTGTCACGCTTGGTTATAGCGGCTTGCAGATCAGCCCTTGCATTGGCGATAGCCTGATTCTCTGAGCTATAGTCTGCCGGCATTGCAAGGAGGGCTTTCTGGTATTCAAGTTCCATAGCAGCGAGCGCTTCCTCAGCGGTGGTAAGTTCGGCGTTCTCGCCCTTGCCTACTGTGAAAAGTACATCGTCCTTCTTGACTTCCTTGCCGTTTTTCACCATAATGGTATCAACGGTATGATTGCCGGTAAGAGTAACTTCGTATGTCTGGTTGGACATTACAAGACCGCTTCCACGCAGTCTCTCGGTAAGCTTTCCGGAGGAGGTGCGCTCGGTGGTTATCTCAGGCAGCGAGCGGTTCATAATGGTGTTTGAGCAGAATGTCAGCACCAGAAGCACCGCAAGGAATACTATGATTATATTCTTGATTACCTCTCTTTTGTGTCTTGGGTCATAAGTCTCCTCGGTTTTCAGTTCCCGTGGTAATTTTACCTCGTTCTGTACACTTGTCTCTGTTGGTATATTTATCTCACTTTGTTCTTTTATCTCATTTGATGAAGTCTCGTTCATATTGCACACTCCTTTTGTTCGTCAGCCTTTGATGCCGCCGGAATAGGTTATACCCTCTACCAGATAATCCTCGCCATAGAGGAACATGAGTACCGTAGGCACCATATACACAACCCCTACAGCAAACGCCAGACCAACGTCACCTGTATTTATCTGTGACAGGAATACCGAAAGCGGATGCAGGGAAGTATCCTTGATAAGTACCAACGGCTGTTCCACCATATTCCAGTAGTCGATGAATACCAGCATACCAATTGAAACGATAGCGCCTTTGCATAGGGGGAGGTATATCTTTGTAAGTATCTGGAATTCAGAAGCGCCGTCCAGTTTTGCGGCTTCCACATAGGATATGGGTATTCTCCTCATTACCTTCGTCAGCAGGAATATACTGAACGGGGAAAATATTCCGGGGAGGATAATTGCCCAGCGTGTATTCAGTATACCGAATTTATCTGCTACCAGATAATTCGGAACAAGTGTTACCTGATAAGGCATTATCATAAGGATTATGTAAGCGAAGAAGATGATGTTCTTTATCTTGCCCGGATATCTTGAAAAGCCATAAGCGGTGAATACTGCCACTAAAAGCTGGAATACTGTGATAGGAACGGTAAGTATAACAGAATTCCAGAATTTCAGCAGATAATCAGGGCTTTTCAGGAGTACCGACTTGTACTGCTCGAAAGTGACCTTATCCGGAATGAATTTCAGGTTTACGTTATCGGATATAAACGTCTTTTTGTCCTCGGTCATATTGCTGAACATTGCGCCGTAGTTAGCGGATATCTCCGTTGATGTCATGAAGCTGTTGGCTATGGTCAGCACCGTTGGCATAAGGAAAAGAAATGCCGCAAAAAATACAAGTACCGTCAGCGCTATATCCAGGTTATGCTGTCTCTGCTTATGTGTCATCATCAGTTTTCCACGTCCTTTCCGAAGTGGTTCTCTGTTATCAGGAGAACAGCGATAACGACTATCATAACAGCAAAGAAAAGTACCGCCGCCGCAGAAAGTTTCTGGTAGTCCAGCTTTTCAAAGGTATTGTTCATGAAGTGCTGGAGCATATACATCTTTCCGTAGGGGTACTCGCCGGTAAGCAGGTATACCTCACGGAATATCTTGAATGAATTGATAAGGGAGAGTATCAGCACGAAAAGTATCGTAGGTGACAGGTATCTGAGTTTGATATGGAAGAACTGATACAACTTTCCAGCGCCTTCAAGTTCCGCAACTTCAAGTATATCCCGTGGCACAGAAGCCAGCGCCGACATGAAAAGTATCATATTGTACCCTATGTTCTTCCACAGGAACATGAGTATTATTATCACCTGACAGTGTTCTGATTTCAGCCAGTCAACGCCGTGACCGCCGAAAGCCTCGATGATCTGGCTGATAGTACCGTGGTTGTGGAAAAGCACCTGCCATACAAGCACTATTGAAGCAGTAGGCACCATAAGCGGGCTGAGGAAGAACGTGCGGCAAACACTTTTTCCCTTGATATTGCGTTCAAGTATCACCGCCAGCCACATGGATATTATCAATGACAGCGGAACGGCTATGAGCGTAAATCTTGCGGTATGGCTTACGGCTTTGGTAAATGCGGTGGTGTGCATAAGCTTAGTGTAGTTGTCCAGTCCCACGAAATTATGCGATATTGGGTTGTCGATCATGGAGTAGTAAATAACTATCCCGAAAGGCACAAGGAAGAATATCATAACTCCCACAAGACTGGGGATTATACATATATTACTGAAAATGCGTTCACCCCTTCTGCCGCATTGGTCTTTTCTTTTGTTCATTTTATCCACCCTTCAAAAAACAGTCTCTATATATAAGTGTCTTGAAAATGCAAAAAAGACGAGGCAAAAACAAATTTTTATTTTTTAACTAATTTACCCTGATATCTTTTCTGCAATTGATCTGTAAAATCTTTACGACTGTATTATAATACTATCTGCGCAGTATTTCAAGTAATTTTGCAGAAATTTTGCAATTTCATGCATTAAAAAATGCAAATACCGATGCAGCAGTATTCTGGCAGCAGCGTGAACTGTACTAATGAAAATAGTACGCTTACTACACTCCTATAATATCACATTGATATTAAAAAGTCAAGAGGTTTCGCCAAAAATTTTTTGACATGAATTCTTTGACTATAATAAGTATACCGCCAGAATCTTACTGCAAAGTGACAATGTATTGTGGATAGTTAACTTTTCCGCCGGATAACTTCTCATAAATTTGTGCATATCGACTTTTTTCAAAAAACTTGCAGATTCCACTTGACAAAGTGTCTTTCGTGTGCTATAATATTATCTGTTGAACGGCTGAATCCCAATTGCGGGTGTAGTTCAATGGTA
>CAMOEP010000082.1 GCA_946612185.1 uncultured Ruminococcus sp. | reverse complement strand
GCTGACAAGTCACCCTGGTACGGTGCATGGTGGGGCGGCAACCTCCGTGGCGTAAGAGACTACCCCATTACTCCCAAGTCTGGTACAAGCCAGATCGTTTACTCACCTCACGACTACGGCCCGTCTGTATTCAAGCAGACCTGGTTTGAAAAGGACTTCACCGAGCAGACACTTCTCGATGACTACTGGTATGACACATGGGCATACATCAACAAGGAGAATATCGCTCCTCTGCTTATTGGTGAGTGGGGCGGTCACATGGACGGCACTAAGAACCAGACATGGATGGAACTTCTCCGTGACTTTATGATAAAGAACCATATCAACCACACATTCTGGTGTCTGAACCCCAATTCAGGCGATACAGCCGGACTTCTCAGCTATGACTTCCTCAAATGGGACGAGGTCAAGTACGGTATGTTCGAGGAGGCACTCTGGCAGACTCAGAAAACCGGAAAGTACATCGGTCTTGACCACCAGGTCGCTCTCGGTGAGAACGGTATCTCTCTGAATGACTATATTGCAAACTACGCTAAGGTTGAGGGAAGTAATATCGACGGCGGTTCAACTCCTGAAAATGTAACACCTGTAACAGGCGTTTCCTCCGCAGCTACTACAACAACTACCACCACAACTACTACTACCACCACTACAACTGCTACAACCACAGTTAAAAAGGAGAGCAAATTCCTCGGTGATGTAACACTTGACGGACAGATCTCAGTTGCCGATATCGTAGCAGTATTACAGTACTCAGCAAATAACATAAAGTACAAGCTGGACGAGGACGCACTTGCAAACGGCGACGTTAATGGTGACAGCGACGTAAATGCAAAGGACGCATTTATTATTCAGAAGGTTGACGCAAAGCTTATTGCTCAGGATTCACTTCCTGTAGCTGATTGATATCTGAGAACACATAATAAAAGCCATAGCACTTCACATTGCGAGTGCTATGGCTTTTTTGTTATCTTACTGAAATATCAAGCACGCTGACTCCCTCGGAGAGTGAGACTGTGACTTCGGAAAGCTCAGGCGCATTTCCGGGAATATCCAGAGCGTACTCCTTTAAATCACCGTAACCCAGGGACGGCGCAAGGGGAATTTCATACTTCTGGCTGCCGATGCTGACGTACATTACCGCATCTGCGGATACGGAAGAAGCCCGTATCACCAGCGTACTCTTTCCGTCGGTGGGGACAGCCTTGTATACCGCACTTCCGCCCCAGCCCTCTGCCGTGAGCAGGTACTTTCTAAGCTGTTTTGACCACTTTATCCGCACTCCGCTTGCACTGTCGAAAAGTTCCGCCGGGAAACTCTCAGGACGTACTCCGGGCGCATCATTTCCCAGGGGAATAGTACAGCTTACCGGCAGACTATCCGACGAACCGCCTGCGAGGAATGTGTACTCAGTCTTTTCGGTTATCATGCGGCAGGAGTGGGTGTCGTAGACCTGCAAAATATGCTCCGGAACATCAAGGGTAACGGTCTTTTCCTCATACGGTGCAAGTTGAACCCTGCAAAAGGCGCAAAGCTTCTTTATAGGACGGCTGACAGCCGAGTTTTCCGCACTGAAATACACCTGCACAACTTCATCGCCGCTGATGCCGGAAAGATTCTTCACGCTTACGGAAACCTTGCCCGGTTCTGCGCTGATGCCCGTGTACTCAAACTGCGAGTAGGACAGACCATAACCGAAGGAGTACAGCGGTTTTCCACGGAAATACATATAGGTAGTGCCGCCGGATTCGATATCATAGTTCATGATGTCCGGCAGGTCGAGTTCGCTTCTGTACCAGGTCATTGCCAGTCGTCCGGCAGGGTTGTAGTCGCCGGAAAGTACCATAGCAAGGGCAGTTCCCAGGTGAGCGCCGGCGTGGGTGGAGTAGAGTATCGCCGGGAGAACTTCATTTTCCGGGCATATGGAGTAAGGGTAACTTGAAATCAACGCCATGACGGTATTCGGGTTGTGACTGTGCAGATGCAGAGCCATTCCCGGCTGAATGTTCAGGGCAAGTGTTTTTCTGTCGTGGCACTCCTTAGCCACCTGAACCGGGTAATTTCCCACGCAGTACACAACAGCGTCAGCCTTTTCAGCGATATTTGCGGCACGTTCACGACCGGAACTTATCACCTCAATGCTGAAAAGCTTATCCGGTGATACGAAGCGGTCTGCGGTGAAGCTTACCTTGCCGTCCTCGCCGCAGGTAAGGCGCTTGTGAGTGAGAAATTCCTCGATCAGCACGCCTTCGCTTGTGGGGAACAGGTTCAGTGTCTCACGGGTGAACCAGTCGTAGATCGTGCGGTTGTGGAGGCGGAGAGAGCCGTCCTCGCTGACACGCAGGTACTTCCGGAGGGCAGGGGAGTAGAGGTTCTGCCAGTTCTCGCCCCAGTCCTGGAGTTCAAATGTGGAGTACTCCGAAACGTTGTCTGCATCGAATGAAGCGCTTCCGTCCTCATGGACTGCAAGGTACTTGCCGTTTGCGCCTTTTACTGCGACCCTGTCCCAAAGGCTATCGGTGACTACATTACTTTCGGGGAACTGTCTGCGAACTCCCTCAACAGCGGAAACAGCGTCCCTGTAAACGCCGGTGTACCAGTCCATAAGGCTTTCGTCTGCTAAAGCACCTACAACAGCGATATTTCCGGCGGACTTTTTCAGGGGGAGAGTTCCGTCATTTTTCAGGAGAACCACCTGTTCCAGCGCCGCACGCAGGTTAACTTTCCGGTATTCAGGTGAATCCACGCAGTCGGTGGTGATGCTGTCATAGGGGCAGTCCTCAGCCAGATGACCCAGTTTCAGACGGGCGAAAATAAGGTTTTCCACAGCTTCGTCAATGTCAGCGGTGGTAATAAGTCCACGGTCAAGGGCATCTTTAGCGGCATTTTCCGAGAGGGACGCAAGGTCGGTCATAGTACCCACACCGGCTTTGAGTGCCTGAGCGAAAGTTTCGGCGTGACTGTCGAAGAAATGGTGACAGGTGAGTGTCTGGGAGAAGTCGCCGCCGTCAGTGACAGCGAACCAGATGCCCCAGTCATTCATAAGGATATCCCTCACGTCAGTATTCAGCATACCCGGCAGACCGTTTATCTCGTTGTAAGCGGTCATAACGCTGCGAGCGCCGCCGTTTACGACAGCATTCCGGAAAGCGGCGTAGTAGTACTCATGTTTCAGACGAGGGGGCAGGTAAGCGTCACAGCTTCCACGGTTATGCTCGTTATTGTTGGCGCAGAAGTGCTTCAGCGCCGGAATAGTTTTCATATATACCGGGTGATCTCCGGCAAGTCCACGGGTGTAAGCGGCGGTCATCTCCCCGGCAAGGCAAACGTCCTCACCGTAGGCTTCCTCAGTACGTCCCCAGCGAGGGTCACGTTCCATATCTACGGTAGGCCCCCAGAGACAGAGTACGGACGCACCGTTGCAGTTATAGTAGGCACGGGCTTCATTCCCGGCAATATCGCCAAGTTCCCGCATAAGTCCGGTGTCGAAAGTGCCAGCCATGCCAACCGGCTGAGGGGTGACGGTGGAGAAATGCTTCTCCTCACGTCCCACGAAGCCTCTTGCGGCTTCCGTACCGATGCTGAATTTTTTCAGACCAAGCCTTGGAACTTCATTGTGCCGGGTGGTCACGAAGCCCAGTTTTTCGTCAAGTGTCATCTGGGCTGTAATGTCATGAGCTTTTAGTCTGAGAGGGTCAAAACTGTTCATAACATACTCCTTTTGGACAATCAGCCGTCCAGTTCTATTAATTTTTCAAAGTTCTCCTCGATCTGCTGTTTGAGCCTGTCGATCTCGGAACATTTCTGGTTCATAAGTTCGTAGTCGGTATAGACTTCTTCCCTGCCTATTTCCTCGGTAAGAGCGTCTATCTGCGCCTGAAATTCGTCAATTTCACGTTCCAGGCGGCGCATTTCGTTTTTCCTTGCGGCATCAGCACTTCTCTGCTGCTTGCTGCGGTATGTCCTGGCAGCCTGAGCCTTGGCAGTTTCCGCAGCTTTAGCCTGTTTTTCCGCATCAGCCTGACGCTTTTTCTCAGCCTGTTCATCACGGAGAACGTCAAGGTATTTCTCGAAGCCGTAGTTATGCAGACGATAGCCGCCGGGGGTAAGTTCAATGAGCCTGTCGGCAATTTTGCTGAGCAGATAGCGGTCATGGGAGACAAATATCTCCGTACCGGTGTACTCCTGCAAAGCCTCCTCGATAGCTTCCTTGGTTGAGAGGTCAAGGTGGTTGGTTGGCTCGTCGAGTATAAGCACATTTCCATGCTCCTGCATCATGATAGCAAAGCATAGTTTAGCACGCTCGCCGCCGCTGATAACGCCAGTCTCCTTGAATACATTCTCACCCACAAGACGCACCTGCGCCAGGAGACTGCGCACTTCCAGGTCGGACATTGAGGGATACCGGCTGTGAAGTTCCTCCATAACGGTCAGTGCCTTGTTCAGGTGTGTGCTTTCCTGCTCAAAATAAGATATTTTAACATTGCTGTTCCACCGGACTATTCCCTTATGGGGGAGAAGTTCCTGGATAATTTTCAAAAGGGTGGATTTACCGATTCCGTTGTCACCGATGATGCCTATTTTCTCACCTCTGCGAACCTCGAAGTCGATAGTATCAACGAGAGTTTTTTTCTGGCTTCCCTCGCCCACGGAGATATCCACGCCCTTGACTTTCAGCACGTCCAGAGGAGGCTCTAAGGCGTAGGTGAAGCGTATTTTGGCGCTTTTGGTATCGTGTACCGGGCGCTCGATACGCTCTATCTTTTCAAGCTGTCTGCGGCGGCTCTGTGCCATTTTCGTGGTGGACGCACGAACCAGATTTCTTGCAACGTAGTCCTCCATTTTGGCTATTTCCTTTTGCTGCTGCTGATACTCACGCTCCTGCCGCAAGTCGTTTTCCTCACGCTGGCGGACGAAGGCGGAGTAGTTGCCACGGTAGCGTTTCAGAGTACCACGCTCTATCTCACAAATGCTGCTGCAAAGCTTGTCCAGAAAGTAGCGGTCATGTGAAACCACGAGTATAGCGCCTTTGTAGGTACGCAGGTAGTCCTCCAGCCACATGATAGTCTTGAAGTCCAGGTGGTTGGTGGGCTCGTCAAGGATAAGCAGGTTTGGTTCTTCCAGCAGAAGTTTAGAGATACAAAGCCTTGTTTTCTCGCCGCCGCTGAAACCGGACACAGTTCTGCTCAGTTCCTCCTCGGAGAAACCCATGCCGCTGAGTATGGTGCGTATTTTTACCTCGGTATTGTATCCGTCCACAGCCTCCACCCAGGAGGTGAGCTGGTGGTACTCATCGTCGCAGGAGTTGTCGCCCTCCGCCATAGCAAGTTCTATCTCACGAAGTCTTGCGATAGCTTTATTTACCGGCTCGAACACCTTCTGCATCTCCTCCATGACGGTGGATTCTGAGTCCAGACCGCCCATCTGTTCCAGGTAGCCCACGGAGGTCTTACCGGCGAAAGAAACGATGCCGTCCTTTTCGGTAAAGCGGTCAGGTTCAACAGAACCGGTGATTATTTTCAGCAGGGTAGACTTACCGCAGCCGTTGTTTCCCACAAGACCGATGCGGTCATTTTCGTCGATATTAAGGCAGACGTTATTGAGAACCTGAGCGCCGTTATAGAATTTGTTAATATTATTAAGGCTTACAAGCATATGATTTTCCTTTTTGAATAAAATTGGGAGAGGAAACGAGCGTCCTCTCCCTGCTGATTACTTTTCAAGTGTACCGTGTGAAAGTGACTTGAGGTAAGCGTTGATGAATCCGTCAAGATCGCCGTCCATAACAGCCTGGATATTACCGTTCTCGAAGCCGGTACGGTGGTCTTTAACGAGGGTGTAGGGCATGAAAACGTAGGAGCGTATCTGGCTGCCCCAGGCGATCTCACGCTGAACGCCCTTGATGTCCTCGATCTTTTCCAGATGCTCACGCTCCTTGATCTCCACCAGTTTAGCACGGAGCATCTTCATGGCGTAGTCACGGTTCTGGTGCTGGCTTCGCTGGGTCTGGCAGGAAACAACGATACCAGTGGGCAGGTGAGTGATACGGATAGCGGAGGAAGTCTTATTGATGTGCTGACCGCCTGCGCCGGAAGCTCTGAAAGCGTCTATCTGAAGGTCTTCAGGGCGGATATCTATCTCAATAGAGTCGTCGATTTCGGGCATTACTTCAAGTGCTGCGAAGGAAGTATGTCTTCTTCCGGAAGCGTCGAAGGGTGAAACTCTTACCAGTCTGTGAACGCCTGATTCGCTTTTCATATAGCCGTAAGCGTTATCGCCCTCGATGAGGATAGAAGCGGACTTCATACCAGCGTCATCGCCGTCAAGGTAGTCCAGGAGAGTTACCTTGTACTTGTGGCTCTCAGCCCAGTGGTTGTACATTCTATAGAGCATTTCAGCCCAGTCCTGAGCCTCAGTACCGCCAGCGCCGGCATGGAAAGTAAGGATAGCGTTAGAGCTGTCGTACTCGCCGGTAAGCAGGGTGGAAAGCTTCTCCTCCTCAAGCTGGGTCTTGAACTCGGTTATCTCAGACTTTATCTCCTCAACGGAACTTTCGTCCTCCTCCTCGATAGAAAGTTCGATGAGGGTGATGATATCCTCCAGCTTGTCGTTGAGTTTATTGTATTTGTCTATCTTACGTTCCAGTGACTTAGTTTCCTGGAGAACTTTCTGGGAATTTTCCAGGTCGTCCCAGAAGCCGTCCTTTGCAGTCTCCTCATTAAGCTGAGCCACTCTGTCCTTGGCAGCTTTAATATTCAGAACGTCGGCAAGCTCCTCCATTTCCTTGCGGTAGCCAACCATTTCAACTCGTAGATCGTCAAGAATAATCATGGCAAAAATCCTTTCTATACATAACAGTACTTATCTAAAAGCGTATTTAGATTATTATAACACAAAACGGAAAAAACTTCAAGTCCCTGAGAAAATTAATTTTTGTTCGGAAGATGCGCACGCAAAGGAAACTATATACAAAATGTATAACAAAATTTCAGAATGACACAATGTATACCTATCAGGTTGATTTGAATATGGCTTTAAATAGGGCATTATTAAATTTCTGCATATTTAGTATAATATATATCATTATCCGCCAGTTTTGCATTTGTACAAAAAGTAGAATTTGTATGTGCATAATAAACAAATTCACAGAAACTGCTTTATTATTTCTGAAAACTGTGGTATCATATATTTAAGCCTTAGAACGATTTCAAATGGTAAATTATTGTAAAGTATTGGAGGTGTTGTTGCATGAGCATTGCGAGTAAAGGTATGCAGCGGTGTATCACGGTCATTTCGGCTATTGCGCTTGCTTTTGCAGCGCTCGGTATCCGCCCTTTGAGAACGTCATCGGTCGAGGCAGATGAGGCGTACCTTAACCAGCTTACAAAGGAAATTGCGATACTGGTAAACGAGGCAAGAGTAGAGAATGGTCTGTCGCCGCTATATTCAGTTCCGCTTTTTTATGAATGGTCAGCGATAAGGGCGCAGGAGTGCGCACAGTTCTGGAGTCATAAGCGTCCGGACAGCTCGTCCTATTCCACAGTTATCGACCGTGATGCTGTAGATGCCTACGGCTCTGCTGAGGATATCGCAGCCGGTTCGTCAACTGCTGCAATGACTTTTGAACAGTGGCGGAATTCCCCGAAACACTGGGCAGCTATACTGGGTTCGTCGTATACACATATAGGTGTTGGAGTGGCGTATGATGCGAGTACTCCGTACAGGTGGTACTGGGAGATACTTCTCATAAACTGTGAAGGCGATGTGGAGGGGCAGTATATCCCCACAAGGAACGAGACAGTCCCCAAAGCCTGCGGAGATCTGACCGGCGACGGAGTGGTGAACAGCTACGACTATATTACCCTGACAGATTACCTTAGCGCAAAGGACAGGAGCGTCGTGCCGCTGCTGAATGAACTGCAAATGGAAGCTGCCGACTGTTTCAAGGACGGACAGGTGAATGTGAATGACGCAAAGGCGCTTCAGAGGTATTTGCTGGGCGAGTACAGAAATCTGCCATTTGTGTTCTGATTTAGGCAACACCGCACAAAGACCGCCTGACGGCTTTGCGGCACATCTGCTTGCATATTTTCCGGCATCTTGCACACAAATTTCTTGACATACGTCAGTATGCCTGCGAAATTTCTGCACAATCTGCCGAAAAATCTGACTGCGCATCTGCACCACAATCTCT
>CAMOEP010000081.1 GCA_946612185.1 uncultured Ruminococcus sp. | reverse complement strand
TTCGAGAGAAAGAACGGCTTCTTCCCCCTGAACTTCGTTTGCATGGCTCAGTACGACGCTACTATGCCCAACGTAACAGTGGCTTATCCTCCGGAGCAGCTTACTATGACTATGGGCGAGTACCTGGCTAAGCTGGGCAAGACTCAGCTCCGTATCGCTGAGACTCAGAAGTACGCTCACGTTACTTTCTTCTTCAACGGCGGTGAGGAAAAGACCTTCGAGGGCGAGGACAGGATCCTTATCAAGTCCCCCGACGTTGAGACTTTCGATATGAAGCCTGAGATGAGCGCTTACGAGGTTTGCGACGCTGTTGTTGAGGCTATCAACTCCGACAAGTACGACGTTATTATCCTGAACTACGCTAACTGCGACATGGTTGGTCATACCGGCGTTTTCGACGCAGCAGTACAGGCAGTTGAGGCAGTTGACGAGTGCGTAGGCAGAATGGTTGATGCTATCCTGGCAAAGGGCGGCAGCGCTCTCATTACTGCTGACCACGGTAACGCTGACAAGATGATGGAGCCTGACGGAAGCCCCTTCACAGCACATACCACCAACCCCGTTCCCCTTATCGCTGTAGGCGAGACAGGCGAGATCATCGACGGCGGTGTGCTTGCTGACCTTGCACCTACAATGCTGGGCATTATGGGCGTTCCTCAGCCTGCTGAGATGACAGGTAAGAACCTGCTCAAGAAGTAAGATCAACGGCTGTCGCTGGCTACCGGCGGCAGCCATTTTTATAGGAGAACGCTATGTGGAACGGAAAAAACAAAGCACTTACATTCAGCTATGACGACGGTGTGGAATCTGACAGAAAACTGGTTAGTATATTTAATAAATACGGTATGAAGTGTACATTCAACCTTAACAGCGCCCTCATGACCCCGGAAAGCACCTGGGAAATGAACGGCTTCACAGTTCGCCGTATGCCTCCGGAGGGACTTCCGGAACTGTACAAAGGGCATGAAATAGCCGTTCACTGTACAACTCACGCCGACCTTACAAAGCTTTCGGATGAGGAAGTCCGCCGGGAGGTTCTGGAGGATAAGTCCGCCCTGGAGAAGCTTTTCGGCACTAAGATAACGGGTATGGCGTACCCATACGGTGCTTTTGATGACAGGATAATCGGGATACTTCGGGAGTGCGGGATAAAGTTCTCACGAACCTGCGAGGATTCTCATGGATTTGGAGTTCCGGAGAACCTGCTTGCCTTTGGTGCGACCTGCCGCCATGAAAGTGACGACCTGTTTGAACTGTTGGACAAGTTCCTTGCATACAGCGGCACAGAACCGGCGGTATTTTGTCTCAGGGGACACAGCTATGAGTTTGACGCTCACGACAACTGGCGAATAATCGAGGAATTCTGCGAGAAGGCGGCGTTCCGTGAGGATATTTTCTACGGCACAAATTCACAAATCTACAAGCTGTAGCCAGCTTGACCGCACCCACGTTGACGCTTGCTTACGCTCGCTTACTTTTTTAGAAACGGTACTTTTTACGTCGCTCAACCGTGTTTGCAATGGTACTAAGTTTTCAGGAAGAATCATAAAACATCAAGTTTACAGAAATACTCGAATAGAACTTAGTATCATTGCAAACCAAGTTGAGCAAGTTGAGCGACGGCAAAATGTGATGTTCTGTCAAAGTAAGCGAGAGAAACGAGCGACAACGTGAGAAGCGGTCGAGCTGGCTCAGCTCGTCGCTCAACCTTATTCTGCTTGGTACAGTGTTTTCCGGTAGAATAAAAAAGCGGCAGTTTACAGAATTTCTCGAATAGAACTTAGTACCATTGCAAACCAAGTTGAGCGACGGAAAAAGTCGTTCTTCTGTCAAGGTAAGCGAGCAAGCGAGCGACAACGTGATATGTGGTCAAGCTGACGCAGCTTGCAATGGTACAAAGTTTTCAGGAAGAATCATAAAACATCAAGTTTACAGAAATACTTGAATAGAACTTAGTACCATTGCAAACCAAGTTGAGCGACGGCAAAATGTGATGTTCTGTCAAAGTAAGCGAGAGAATCGAGCGTCAACGTGGGTGCGGTCGAGCTGGCTTCAGCTCGTTAGGAAACTTCTTGACAGGGGCGGGGAAGTAGTGTATAATTAAAGTAGATTTTTTGGAAATGAGGTATGCTTTATGAATACTGACAGACGTAAGGTGGTGCTTATCGGCACTGGTATGGTCGGAATGAGCTTCGCATACGCTCTGGTCAACCAGGGCGGTATCTGCAATGAACTGGTTCTTATCGACGTGAACAAGGAACGTGCAAACGGCGAGGCTATGGACCTGAACCACGGTCTGGCGTTCGCTAAGTCCAATATGAAAATATACGCCGGCGACTACCACGACTGCAAGGACGCTGATATCATCGTTATCGCCGCTGGTGTCGCCCAGAAAGAGGGCGAGACAAGACTTGACCTCCTCCAGCGCAATACCGAGGTGTTCAGAAGTATTATCACACCTGTTGTGAAGTCCGGCTTCGACGGTATTTTCCTTGTGGCAACAAACCCGGTCGATATCATGACAAGAGTTACCTATGAACTCTCCCGCTTCGGCGCTTCAAGAGTTATCGGTACAGGTACTTCCCTTGATACCGCAAGACTGCGCTATCTGCTGGGCGACTACTTCACTGTTGACCCGAAGAATATCCACGCATACGTTATCGGTGAACACGGCGACAGCGAGTTCGTTCCTCTCTCTCAGGTGATGCTTGCTACAAAGCAGGTTTCTGAGATCCTTGACGACGACAGAAACGACTACTGCCGTTCGGATATGGACAAGATCGAGGAACAGGTTCGCACCGCCGCATATAAGATAATCGAGGCAAAACGTGCTACTTACTACGGAATCGGTATGGCAATAACCCGCATCGTCAAGGCTATCCTGGGCGACGAAAACAGCGTACTGACCGTGTCCGCAAAGCTGTGCGGTGAGTATGGAAACAAGGATGTTTTCATCGGCGTTCCCAGTATTATCGGCAGAAACGGCGTGAAGGAGATAATCGAGCTTTCCCTGACTGACGAGGAAATGGAGAAGTTCAACAACTCCGTGACCATCCTCAAGGACAACTTCAACGGGCTTGACCTGTAATAATGGCGAAATATGAGGTCACTTATGGCTGAAGCAGCAGTAAAAGTGATTGAAGTGATTGATGATACCGGATATCCGATGATGATAAAATGTGAACTGACCGATTGCAGAGGTATCAGGCATCATTTTATTGACAAAGTGCCTGTGATATGTCAGTGCGAAAGGTATCCGTCTGACGTGCCATGTCTGAAAAAAGACTGTACAGGAGCGATTCGATGCAGTATTGTTGAAGAATCAGATGAAACTTATATCATTGATACTGAGTTCCCTGATGACGTTGAATCACTTAACAACGAGTATCGGTTTGAAGTCTGGAAAGAACAGGTGAAACTGTAAACTTCCAGCTTGACAGCAGAACAGAAAATGGCGAAAAAAGGCAAGGAGAAGCTTTTCTCCCTGCCTTTTTCCTATCTGTGGATATAAGCCACGAGTTCCGGTGAATCGCCGCTGTTTTCGTAGGTGCAGACGAGTATGAAGTCCATTCCGGCAACTACTCCGAAGCGCCTTTCTCCGCCAAATTCACAGCTAAGTTCAGTACCCAGATAAGTGGCGCTGTCGTCGAGAAATTTAACGCTTTCGCCGCTTGGAAGCCTGTACGCCAGGTTCACATAACTGCCTACCAGTGAATTAAGTTCGGTAACTTCCGGCATACCCTCGATATTCAGGGCATTTATCTCGTCCATGAGAACCTGCTTGAACTGCTGGAACTGTCCGCCGTCACTGAGTTCCTGATAGCGTTTCCAGTAGTCCAGTTGGGGCAGAGTAGCTTGCAGGTACGTCCGGACTTCCTCCTCGGAATGTTCCGGGCTGGTCATATTCTTCACGCAGACCTCGATAAGTTCGTCCATACTGCTGTACATATACTTCCCGTCGGCGTAGCACCATTTGCAGTAGTCGTCGTTGGACGAGCCGTCGGTTTCACGGCTGACGATACTGTCGTCCATAGGCATACCGCAGCACTGGCAGATAAGCTGACGGGGCGAGCCAAGCAGGGTATTGATAGAGACACCGAAAACGCCGGAGAGCAGTTTCAGCGTTTCGGTATTGGGGACGGTGTCGCCGTTTTCCCAGCGGCTTACTGCCTGACGGGTGACAAAGATTTTTTCCGCAAGAGCCTCCTGAGAGAGTCCTGCTTTAGTGCGAAGATCATGAAGTATAGTTTTGGTTTCCATGCTGATCCCTCCTTGTCTATATTGTAGCATATCCTGAGAGCGTGGTCAAGCAACCGGCTGTTGCGGCTTTTTCAAAAAACTGTACAATGTGCCTGTTTTTTGCTATAAACAAAAATGCCCCTGAGTGTTACAAAGCACTCAGGGGCATTGTGCATATTTATGTTGCTAAGCTAAATCAGAATTTATCAGAACCAATACTTCTTCATTTTACTCAAAAATTCTTCTGTTATAGGGTATCCACTACTTTCGCCAATTACAGAATCAACACAGCAGTATGGACAGATAGCAGTTCCATATTTATCACACAAATTATTTTCATCATCAGAAATAAGCCAATCTTCAATTTCTTGTGGAGAAAAAATTTTCAAGCAATAAAAACATCCACATTTTTTATCTTTTTTCAGTTGTTCCATATGATTATTACAAAACTTATGTGCTTCAATATAATCTTCCATCTTATTCTCCTCTAAATTCCGATTTATGTCAGTAACAATTATAGCACATCATCTCTGTACTGTCAATAGAAACGCCATAGTACTTCTGACCTTACATCAGAAATACTATGGCGTAAAACTTCTTTATGCGTACCGTTCTCACGCTCAGAGGCATTTTGTTAAATTAGAATTACTTTCCGATCCTTGCCTTGATATAGTTTTCAAGCATATCAACAGTGCCATCGATACCCAGGCGTGAACTGTTGATGCAAAGGTCGTAAAGACGAGAGTCGCCCCAGTGAAGCTGAACGTGGTAGTTATGGTAGCGCTTTCTCTTTTTGTCCTTCTGAATGATGAACTCCTTAGCGTGATGTTCGTCCATTTCGTAGACCTCCATAACACGCTTTATCTTAGCGTCCATATCGCCCAGAATGAACAGGGAGACCAGTCCGTCGAACTCACGCAGCTTAGTCTCGGAGCATCTTCCCACAACTACGAAGGACTCGCCTGCTTTAGCGTGGTCGTAGATGAACTTGAACTGCATCTCAGCGATATTGTCCTCAATGGAGTTGCTGTAGCCACGGACTCTGCGAGAGATTATCCTTGACTTAGGCGCTTCGTTGTACTTCTCGATCTCCTCGGCGGACATACCGGTCTGCTGAGCAATCTCGGTGATAAGGTGTCTGTCGTATATCGGTATCTGGAAACGTTTTGCAAGTTCCTCAGCGATGACTCTGCCGCCGCTTCCGAACTCACGTCCTACAGAAATAATAAGCTGTGACATAGCTTGACCTCCTCTGCAATATTATAAGTATCTTACGAAGATGTATACGGTGGAAACTGCGAGAACTATGACTGTAGCAGGAGCAAGCTTTGCGCAGTATTTGCCCCAGCCGATAGGGTGACCGTTCTTAGCAGCAACGGAAGTACCAACAACGTTTGCAGAAGCACCGATAGGAGTAGCACTTCCGCCGATATCAGTACCGATAGACAGAGCCCATGCAAGAGTTCTGATGTCCACACCGGCAGTAGATGAAAGGCTCTGGATAATAGGCACCATAGTAGCAGCGAAGGGGATATTGTCCACGAAAGCGCTTGCGATAGCGGATATCCAGAGGATAATAGCGATCATGAGCATAGGATCACCGCCGCTTATGTCACCGATGAAGTCAGCGATATACTTGAGGATACCAGTTTCCTCCAGACCGCCTACGACGATGAACAGACCGATGAAGAATACCAGTGTCTTGTAGTCAACCTTTTTCAGAAGCTCCAGAGCGTCCTTTCCGGCAGCGATAAGTGTAACTGCTGCGATGAACAGACCGATAGAAGCAACGGTCAGGTGAGTAGTAGCGTGGGTGATGAGCAGGATAACTGCCATACCGAAGATGATGCTGCTGACGATGAAGTCCTTCTTGTTGGTTATAGCCTCAGAGGGCTTGGGGAATTTTGACATATCCACCTCGCCGCTGCCTTCTGTGACAAGTTCCTTGCGGAAAACGAAGTAGAAGAAAAATACTGATATCACAAGGCATATACCAGCCACAACGCCGGTATTATTCAGGAAGTCGAAGAATGAGAAGCCCAGTGAAGTGCCGACGATGATGTTCGGGGGGTCGCCGCACATTGTAGCCGAACCGCCCAGGTTTGCGCAGAATATCTCTGAAAGTATCATAGGCACGGGGTTGAATTTAAGGAGCTGAGCCAGTTCGATAGTGACCGCAGCCAGGAACATGATAACGGTGATACTGTCGATGAACATGGAAAGAACAGCGGACATTATCATGAATGTGATGAATATCGGGACAGTCTTACATTTAACAAGGTAAGCTATCTTCATGCAAAGCCAGCGGAAAAAACCGGCTTTAGCCATGCCCTCGACCATGACCATCATACCTGCGATAAAGAGGATGGTAGCCCAGTTGATGCCCTTGCTTTCGCTTTCAGTTACCTGATACCAGAACTCCTTGGTAGCGAAGTTTCTGATAGCAAGTGTATCCATGATAGCCTTACCGCTTCTCATGCATATACCGAAAACCACAACGAGAGTAAGCACACCGCAGCCGAGTGTAACGTAGTGCCGTTCTATCTTGTCCAGGACGATGAGCAGGAACATCGCCACGAAGATTATGACGGCAAAAATGGGTGCTGCTGACATAAAAAATATACCTCCGTTCCGGACGAGCGTCCGTTTCTTAGCGTCACCTTTTAAATAAGGAAAACGCACCAGATTGAATTATAACACATCGGGAAACTGAATTCAAGAATATTTCCCGATTTTTTTATCAAACCACAATTTTCAGCACATAAATATGCAAGTTATCAAAAACGCATTGATTTTTAGTACACAATGTCCAATGACCTGATGCGACATTTTCCGCATAAAAGGTGTGGTATAATGTAGTCCAGTATTATATCAGGAGGACAGGAAGTTGAAATTCAGGAAGCTGACGAGTAACAGGATATTCAGGGTAATAGTCCGGATAGCCGGGGCATTTGCAGCCGGGGCGCTCCTAAGTGACCCGCAGGGGGAGGGGGCAGCGATGTACGCAGACGTGGCACTTATCGGCGCATTGCCTCTGCCCTGGGCGGCGGTGATGTTTGCAGGGAGCGTGGTGCGCAGTGCGGTGACGGGGCAGGTGGAGCGGAGCGTGATCCGGCTTTCGGCGGCGCTTATGATACTCTCCGGGCGAATGTTTTTCGAGCCGTCAAGACCCCGTTCCCGTGGTGTACTTACGGGGATATCGCTGCTTACAGCCGGAAGTGCAGTGGCGTTCCTTACCGGTGAATTCCCACGGCGGCTGACGTTTTTTCTGTTTCACGGAGGGATAACTGCGGTGACTGCCGCCTGTCTGACTGCGGTATTCTCGGCATTTTCCCGGCGGAAGGTACTGCATCTCACCGGCACTTCCGGGACAGTATTCGCACTGGCGGCGGTGATATGCTGGGGAGCAGTATTCCGGTTCGAGGTGCTGGGAATGAATATCGCCATAGCACTGGGTTCGGCGGCGGTACTCATGTGCGCATACCACTTCCGGCGGACAGGCGGTATCGCAGCCGGGGCATTGGTACTCTGCGGCGGCTTCCTGTGTTCACGTCAGGCAGGGGAACTGGCGGTATTCCTCCCGGCAGCAGGGTTCGTGGCAGGAAGCTGCGAGATACGCAGACCCCTGGCTGTATCGGGAACTTTCGCCCTCACCGGCGCAGTAATGCTGATACTGAATGGGGTGAATGAAAAGAGTGTTCCGCTGCTTGCGGGGATATGCGCAGGAGTGCTGATATTCCTGCTTTTTGCGGACAAGCTGCCGGACAAGTGGGTGGAACTGCCCGGTGCTGCCCCCGACCCGGAACTTATCCGCAGCCGCCAGAACTTCCTCTCAGACACTATCGGCGGAGTCCGTCAGGACGGGATAAGGATAGCGGACAAAATGTCCCAAAGTCAGCAGAGAAAGGACGCAGCGGAGGAGATAAAGCAGAAGGTCTGTGCCGGATGTTTCCGGAATCCTATATGCTGGAACTCCGGCAGCAGGCGGCTCTCGGAAACTTTCCGGAATATGGCGGATATGACGGAGTTTGCAAGGGAATCCATGCCGGAGGAACTTTCCTTCTGCCACGATTAGGGACTTCTCCTCACTCGAGAGGTTC
>CAMOEP010000080.1 GCA_946612185.1 uncultured Ruminococcus sp. | reverse complement strand
GAAAAGACAAAGTCTGGGAATATAGTTTTTAGCGGGGATATACTGTCCAGCGCCGACTGCTATGCACTTCTTTCCATTTTCAGCAGTTGGAGTTCCGATGAGGTCAACGATACCGGTTTCGGGATCAACGTGGTATGCAAGGTCATCAGAGAGGGGGTGAAGTTCACCAAATTGTTTTCCGGAGGTAGTACTGAGAAGCGACAGATACTCATTCAGACCGGACATCTGAGTTCTTGTGCTATTGTAGTAGCCGCTGAGAGTGAACGGCTCACCACCACCCTCAGGCACTTCCTTAGAGTAAGAGCCAAAGACCCATTCCGGCAGCATATCGTAAATGTAGTTGCTGCCCAACTCCGAGCAAGCGCCAACTACACCGGTTTCTGAAACCGGGTCAAACATGATGTAAGCGATACCAGCTTCAGTAGCGCCGTTATGACCATAGCAAACGGTTTCGCTGTATTTTGTTATCATAAAACCATAGCTGAAGAAAGGTTCTGAGCCGTAGAAATCAGAGCCAGAGAACAGCTTCTCGTGGGTGGCTCTGTTCTTGAAAATGGGGGAATCCATATCCGCAAGTGCCTGAGTGTACTTTGTCAGGTCACTGATAGTTCCGGTAGCAGAACCGGCAGGGTAGAGGGTTATGTAGTAATTGCAGCTTCCGAGGTCAACATAGCTTATACCGGAAAGCTTCATTGTATGATTGTGGCTGCGTTGCTCCTGAACCCAGGGATTATCGCTATGATCGGGGGAAATGGCGGTATGTTCCATACCAATAACGTCGAAGATATTCTTGCGGACGTAATCGCTGTAGGACATTCCGCTGACACGTTCCACGATGAATCCAGCCAGAGCCGCACCCCAGTTTGAGTAAGCGGAGACAGTGCCGGGACGGTAGGTCTGAGGCGGTTCAGAATCATGGAGCGCCTGCTCCAGAGAGGGGATATTCTCCGGGTCAGGTGTGGAAATAGCGTAAGTTGACTCGCACCAGCCGCCCTTGTGGTTCATGATATCGGTGAGGGTGATTGGGTCGTCGTAGCGCAGGTTGTGGAAGAATCCGTCAGGGAGATATGAGCGAACGTCCTCGTCCAAGGAAAGCTGACCCTGCTCCCAGAGCTGCATGATGCTGACCCATATCATAGTCTTGGAAACGCTGCCCCACTCAAAGACGGTATTCTCGTCAGCAAGGATATCCTCCTGCATATTTATCTTGCCATAATAGCCGGTGTACAGGACTTCGCCGCCGCTGAAACAGGAAAGAGCGAATGGCGTGTAGGAAAGGCTGTTTGAATCAGGGTTACTTCCGGTCTGGTCAAAGATCATGTTGTATTCCTGCCTGATCTTATTTTCCAGCTTTTCGGAAGTAAGACCGGAGGGGAGAACAGTCTCAGCGCCGGCACTTATCGGAACGGCGCAAAGTGCTATGACTGCCGCAGCGACAGATGCAAGAAGTTTTTTAGTATTCATGAGTACACCTCCTGTTTACAGTTCACGTTTGTCGTATTCGATGTAAGCGCATACACCGTGGTAAATGGCGAAGCCGAAACCAAGAATGATAGTGGTAATGAACAGGATAATTCCGTCCATAGGTTCAAGCAGAGCATTGAAAAGTGAAGCAAGAACGCCGACAGTCACCTGAACAAACGGTACATTTGAAGTGTTCAGTACAATAATGACGAAGCCGATAGCTTCAATTATAATGTACATGATAACAAAGTAAACGATCAGGCTGCTTTTCTTCTTTGTGCCGTTTTTGAAGAACTTCCGGAGAGCTGAGCAGGCTGCATTCATGGACAGAGCGTAGAATACACCCAGGAACAGCCGTGAGAAAGCCTTGAAGCTGACCTTTTCTATATCTAATCCGAAAATCTGCTCCAGCACTTCAATGATCGTTGTGTCATTGCTGCCTATAGCGAAGTATATCTCCATAAATATATTGAGCATCAGAAAAACGGCAGTCAGAAAGCCTCCTGTCATAAGAAAACGGGAGATAACAACGTCTTTACGGCTGACGGGGATAATGCCGAAGACCTGTTCGCAGCCGCCGGTTTTTTCCGCATCGAAAAAGAGGTTTGTGGGGATGATCGCCATAATGAGCATGACCATTGCGCTGATCATTACTCCGCCGGTAAACACCATAAATACAGATATCATAATCAGCATTACCAGAGATATGAGGTTTGACTTTTTGATGCGTGACAACAGGATAATGTCGTAGTTTACAAGGTTTTTTATAGTATCCATGATAACCTCCTTAGAATTCTTTGTCAGCCGTCCGTGAAATGGTTCTTTCACAGCACAGAAAACCAGCCCCCAGCGAAACGGCATTTGAAATAATGATAGCAAGTATGTACTGTCTGTCAGACATACCGAGATTTTGGATAATTTTATTAATGTCGAGAATTTCTTTTTCGTCCAGAATAATGCAAATTATTACTGCGATCATAAAAATGCCGAATAAGATGCTTAAAAAGGTCAGACAATAATCGTTGCCGTGAATATGCATTATCATTGAAAGCAGGGAAAAGAATACGCATATAAAAGCTGCAAATATGATGATAACGGCAACGTTTCGCAGCTCAAGATCCGTGATTGCAAGCGCCAATTGTTGTTTTATCTTATCAGGCAGCATATTGTAAAGAGGTCTCCAGTCGCAGAGTGCCAGGAATAATACTGAGAATACCTGACCGATAAGGATAGTACCGATAGTAGCGGCAAATTCGCCCCGGATAACAGTGCCCCTGCTTACGGGAAGAATGGCGAATATTCGCTGAGAGTCCTTGTCTCCGTATATCTCCGGAGCGGCTGCCAGACCTGCGAAAAGTGCAAACGACAGGCAGCCTATCGGAAGTCCTACAAGCCCGGACAATATACTTATGACAAAGAATATCACAAAGTACTTGCCCATGTTTGAAGAACCGCTGATTATGTAGTACCGGCACATTTTAAGAATGTCGTTCATTTTTATCCTCCTTGGCAATGTAGACAAGTATCTCGTCGATACTTGCTTTTTCTGTCACCAGTGAATCTGGGATAATGCTGCGGTACTGGGTGCTTATAAGCGCATCGAAACCATTGCGGTAAGCGTGAAAGCCGATGCAGTGTAATTTCAGGTCAGGAGCAAGGTTAGTCTCATCGCCCTTGATAACAAGGAAATTTTCCGCAAGTTCGTCCTTAGTACCGGAGTACCACACACTTCCGTTATGGAGAATGGTGATATAGTCAGCGATGCGCTCAACGTCTGCGGTGATGTGGGTAGAGAAAAGTACGCCACGGTTTTCGTCCTCGATGAATTCGGAGAGAATGTCCAGGAGTTCGTCACGGGCAACCGGGTCAAGACCGCTTGTAGGCTCGTCCAGGATAATGAACTCAGCGTTATGTGAAAGTGCAACGGCTATCATAAGCTTCATTTTCATGCCCTTTGAGAAGTCGCCCACGGGCTTATCCACCGGCAGACCGAAGTCCTTGATACGCCTCTGGAAACCCTGGCTGTCCCAGTCCTTATAGAAGGGGGAGAGTTGTTTTTCCAGCTTGGTCACGTTCAGGTGTGCAGCCATGTACAGGCTGTCGAAAACCACGCCGGTACGCTGTTTGATAGCGATAGAGTCCTTGATGCTGTCCATACCGAGAACGCTGATACTTCCGCTGTCGATATTTGCCATATTAAGAATAGAGCGGATAGTGGTAGTTTTGCCAGAGCCGTTCTGCCCGACAAATCCCATGATAAAGCCCTTTGGCAGGCTGAAAGAAACGTCCTTCAGAGCGAAGCCCTTGTAAGCCTTGTTCAGTCCATTGATCTCAAGAATATTTTCCATACTAATCCTCCATAAATCCTCTGAGAGCGGCAACTATCTCCTCGTCGGAAAGACCGGCGCTCCTGCCGTTCTCCACAGCTTTTTCCAGAGCCTCCTCCATTTCGCAGAGCATACGTTCTTTAAGCAGCTCATTATTTCGAGGTGCGACGAAATAGCCTTTTCCGGCGACGGAGATAATGAACCCCTCCTCAGCCAGGTCGTTGTAAACTCGTGTAGTAGTGATGACACTGATCTTCAGGTCACGGGCAAGCTGCCTTATAGAAGGAAGCTGTTCGTTTTCCGCCGCAGTACCGTCGAGTATCTGTGCCTTGATCTGTTGTTCGATCTGCTCATAGATAGGCAGTTCGGACTTGTTTTTAATAATAATATTCATGAAGCGCTCCTGTTATACTGTACTTGTTTTGATATATACAGTATAACACACTGTATATGCTTTGTCAATAGCTTTTAGAAATTTTTTCAAATAGCCGTCTTAACAAAACTCTAACATTTCGCAAACATTTTCTGAACAAAAGGGGGGTATAATTCAGACATACTAAAACAAACGGAGGTAATGAGTATGAACAATAAAAATGAAGCTAAAGCAATCGCAGACAAGTACCGTTCACCTGACATGCAGGAAGTGATAATTGCCGAAATGAAGCGCCTTGACAGAAGCGTTTCCGCATTGGCACAAGGCTGGGCGCTGGCTGTTGGAGTACTTGGAGCGCTTATTCTCGGAGTTGGAATGTGCTGTGTAATGGTATGGGATATGCTGCCTTTGGGAGTAGTCCTGGGCGTTCCCGGAATTGCAGTCTGCATGGCAGCTTACCCGGTTTTCAATAAGGTCACAAAGAGCAGAAAAGCTGCCGTTGCACCCCGTATCATGGAGCTTAGCGAGCAGATGAACGATATTGATTAAGGAGGAAGATCTATGGAAACTTTATATCTGGTTACAGGCGCAGCAGGATTTCTCGGCGGAACAGTCTGCCGTCAGCTTATCGGGCAGGGACGCAAAGTCCGGGCGTTCGTTCTTCCAAATGACCCGGCAATGAAGTTCGTTCCCGCTGAAGCTGAAATATGCACCGGTGACCTTTGCGACAAGGCTTCTCTTGAGCGTTTCTTCACCGTTCCGGAGGGTACTGAGACAGTAGTTCTCCATATCGCAAGCATTGTGACAGTTGACCCTGGATTCAGCCAGAAGGTCATGGACGTGAACGTTGGCGGAACTCAGAACATCATCGACCTTTGCCTTTCTCACAAGGAGTGCCGCAAGCTTGTCTATTGCAGCAGCACTGGCGCTATCCCTGAAACCCCAGGAACTTCGCCTATCCGTGAGGTGAAAAGCTTCGATACTGATAAAGTGGTCGGCTGTTATAGTCAGTCCAAGGCTATGGCAACTCAGCTTGTTCTTGACGCAGTTCGTGACAATGGACTGTGTGCCTGCGTGGTTCACCCAAGCGGAATAATGGGGCCTGAGGACTATGCCATTGGTGAAACCACCGGAACTCTCCTGAAAATAATCGGTGGAGAGATGCCTATGGGTATCGACGGATCATTCAATCTCTGCGATGTGCGTGATCTTGCCGCCGGAACTATCCTTGCCGCTGACAAAGGCAGACCCGGAGAGTGCTATATTCTTGGCAATGACCCGGTGACTTTCCGTGAATTTACAAGACTTGTGTCTGAGGAAAGCGGCTGCAAACCCGTGAAGCTTTTCCTCCCTTTGAAGCTTGCTTATCTGCTTGCCTCTGCACTTGAAAAGCGTGCCGGTAAAAAGGGCGAAAAGCCGCTGATGACCAGCTTTTCCGTATATAATCTTGCAAGAAACAATTCATTCGACTCCGGCAAAGCAAGGCGTGAACTGGGCTACCGCACACGTTCCTACCGTGAGACTATCCGTGACGAGATACGCTGGCTGAGGACTGCCGGAAAGATAGCGTGAGGTGATATTATGAACGATGTTTGTGTAATTACCGGAGGCGGCAGCGGAATGGGTCTGGCGGCGGCTGAATTCATGCCCAAAAGCAAGACCATTCTCATCGCCGGACGAACTGCTTCAAGGTTGGAAAATGCCGTTAGGGAACTGAAAACTCTTGGCTATAACGCTCATTTCAAGACCTGTGACACTTCCAGTCGGGCAAGCGTCCGTGAACTGGCAGACTTTGCAGCTTCCCTGGGCAGGGTAACAAATGTCATCAACGCCGCAGGACTGTCCCCGTCTATGGCTGACCCTGAGAAGCTTCTGCGGGTGAATGCGCTGGGAACGGTCTACGTCAATCAGGAATTCCGCAGCACTATGGGTGAAGGCTCTGTTATTGTGGATATAGCGTCGAATTCCGCCTATGCGCTGCCACGCATCATTATTCCGGAGAGAGCATACCGTCTGGCGGACGTGAACGAGGAGGAGTTTCTCCGCAGAATGTTAAGGCTGAGCAATCTCCCACGGGACAGCTACAAACGTTCCGGTCTGGCATATGCGCTTTCAAAGAATTTCACAATATGGTATGCCAAAAAATGCGCTTTGGAATTCGGTGGAGAGGGTATAAGGGTCGCCTCCCTCAGCCCCGGACTTATCAGCACTGATATGGGCAACCTTGAAGCCGCACAGGGCAGCGAAATGCTGAGCAATGCCGCAGTCAAGCGCATGGGAACTCCCGAAGAACTGGGCTTTGCCATTGCTTCTCTCGCTGACGAGCGCAACGGCTACCTTGCCGCAGCAGACATTCTCTGCGACGGCGGGAGCAGGTGCGGAATGAGGTTTGCCAAAGGCTGAAAAACTCCCTTGCTTTACGCTCAAAAACATGATATAATAACAAAAAAGGAGCGTGAAGGTATATGATACATATATACACAGGCAATGGCAAAGGGAAGTCCACAGCCGCAGCCGGACTTGCGGTCAGGGCAGCCGGTGCCGGAATGAGGGTATGCTTTATACAGCTTTTAAAGAACGGAACTTCCTCAGAGATAGCCATGCTGAAAAAGCTTGGGATAATGGTTCGGTGCGCTGAAAGCTGCAATAAGTTCACCTTTGCAATGACAGACGAGGAACGAAGTGAACTTACTGAGGAACACAATTCTCTGCTTAGTGATGCGGAGAGACTTCTGCGCAGCAAGACGATTGATCTGCTGGTTCTGGACGAATTTATGGCAGCATACAACGGCGAGCTGCTTGACCGTGACTTGGCTGAAAGGGTTGTGAAAGCAGCCGCCGAAGCGGAGCGTGAACTGGTTCTTACCGGACGGAACGTGCCGGAGAAATTCGCAGAAATGGCGGACTATGTTACGGTCATGGAAGCGAAAAAGCACCCGTATGAAAAGGGGATAACTGCCCGGAAAGGCATTGAATACTGAGAATAGGTTCTGAGCATAAAAAAGCGCCTGCGTACCGAAAAGTACACAGGCGTTTTTGTTGCTTTAAGTAGTCAGTTCCAGTCTTTTATCTGGGAAACCAGTTCATTGAGACTGGAGAAATGGAGGTAATGCTCGCCTTCGATAACGACCACTTTGCTCTCCGGGGAGGTAACGATATCCTTGTGGAACTGCTCCCACTGAGGGAATACATCGCAGTTGTCCTGAGCGAGGACGTAGAGTACCGGCACGCTTTCCGGGAACTTCATATCATAGGTTATGTCCATATTATGCGCCATATTCTTCATCTCGTTCATCTGGGTCTTATTAAGCTGAGAGGAGCAATAAAGTGCAAGAGCGTAGTCCCTGTCAGCGTCAGTGAGAGTGGGGATCTGCGCCATAGTCTGGTCGAAGCTGAGTTCGGTCATAGTGCGGTAAATACCGGTTTTGTACATTAAAGCATTGATAAATTTGTAGGCAGTATAAGTATTTTCCGGCTTAGCGACCCATTCGTCCCTGTCCTTCTGTTTGGGGATAGTTCCGTCGATGCCGATGAATGCTTCCACCTCGTCGGGAAACTGGTTAGCGTAGTAGAGGCTGTAGAGACTGCCGATGGAGTGACCGATAATTGTATAGCTGTCGTAGCCGAGATACTGCATCAGACCGTGGAGTTCTTCGCAGTAATTTTCCACGGTGCGCTCACGGTCAGTTCCGTCGCTAAGACCAACTCCGAGGGGTTCAACGAGGACAAACTTGTAGTCGTCGCTGAGTTCCTTAACGAAAGAGTCAAACTCATAGTGAACAGTCGGGCAGCCGAAGCCGGGGAGAACAACAGCAACCTTGTCGGAAGGGCTGTCGTAGAAGGTGTAGTTCATTTTTTCGCCCTCAGGAGTGGTGTAAAACTCGCCATAAGCGTTTGCAGCGAACTCCATATCACGCTTGGTGAGAATATGGTGACGAATGGATAGGATAGCGACAATCACCAGTATTATCAGCAGAATAATGCCGATGACTTTGAGTATAGTCCTGCCTATCCTGCGAGGTTTTTTTGCTTTAGTTTCTGAATTTTCCATAATACGTCCTTTCTTTTTTGAGAATAGGTTTTCTTTGATAACTATTATAGCCTATTATTTTAATTTTGTCAAGCCGGACTGAATTTAGGGCGTGTTGACACTAATCCTAAAGCGCATCTTTTTGGCAGAATTTTACG
>CAMOEP010000079.1 GCA_946612185.1 uncultured Ruminococcus sp. | reverse complement strand
ACCGCAAGGAGAAGCAGGTTATCAATCCCCGTACAAAGAAGATGATGACTGCACCCGCTTCCAAAGCACCCGCTTTCAAGGCTGGTCAGGCACTCAAGAATGCTGTAAACAAGTAATTCAAGGAGGATGAAACACATGGCTACCAAGAAGACCACTAAGACAACCGCAGCAAAGGCTAAGACCGCTAAGGCTGAGACAGCTAAGGCTGCTGAGGTAAAGGAGACTGCTGCACCTGTAGCTGCTGTTAAGGAGACTGTTGCTCCTGCTGCTGTTGAGGAGAAGGCTGCTCCTGCTGCTAAGAAGACAACTTCCAAGAAGAAGGCTGCTGCTACAGTATATATCCAGTACCTTGGCGCTGAGCTTACAACTGATGATATCATCGCCAAGGCTAAGGACGCTGCTGGCATCGCAGAGCCTAAGAAGATAGATGTATATGTAAAGCCTGAGGAGAACAAGGTATACTACGTTATCGACGGCAACGAGGGAAGCTTCTTCCTCGTTTAAGCATATTGCACAAATGATTTCAGCGACCGCATTGCTTCCGGGCTTTGCGGTCGATTTTTTATGCGTGCGCTGCGAATATGATGTGTACGAATCATATTAACAATTTGTCCACAATAATATTTTACCAATTGCGAAAGTATTGGTTTTATATTTATTTTATACTGATTATTATAAGTTAAATCTGCTGATTAATGCCAAAATGTGCCCACAATCAGCGGATTTTTCTTTTTGTGGGATATATTGGCAACTTATAGGGCAATAGCTTTTGAATATGGCTTAAAATCGCCAATTGCGGTGAAAATGTTAACAGAAAATGAACAGAACGCACGAAAAACTGACGATTTTTTGTATATGATGCACAATATTACTTTTTGAAATTCTACTTTTAGATCCATTTTTGTCTATTGCAATTGTGAATATCTTGTGATATAATAAAACTACCATAATCCGGGGTGACATCGGTATGTTTTGCACAAATTACATATTAATGCCTCCGGTGAGTGGAATATTATAGAAAGGGTGAAAATTATGAAACAAAAGTTGGGCAAACGTTTGCTCAGCGGATTGGTATCAAGCTTTATGGCAGTTACCTGCTCCGTTCCGCAGTCACTTGGTATTGCGGTAAGGGCGGCGGAAGATGAACTGTTCACCATGAACAATACTTATCCCACTGATCCGGTAACGCTCCTTATTGGTGATGCTGCGGATAATCCGCTCCGTGGTGAAACTGTCGGTGATACCATTGCAAATGCTGAGAAAATGTATGCGCTCGGTATCGCTTCGCAGTTTGCGGTGTTCGTTGGCGGCGAAGGAAGCCACTTCAAGTCTACCAATTCCGACGTTGAAGGACGACTTGCCTGCGGCGGCGACCTTCAAGGTTGGAGATGGGGCGATTATCTGTATGAAATCGGAAGCGGTTCGTACAGCGCCGATGACGGTTCAGGAAAAGGTGAACATGAAGTTCCGGCAAATACCAGCCTTGATGTTATTCTGGGCTATTCAGGCTATGCACACGTTATAGCTACAGGCAGTTCGATTCAGTCTATCGCTCTGAATTCCGGTGACAAGAAGATGCAGCTTAACGGTCAGAATGAACAGTCATGGAAAAGGATAGTGGTAGGCACTAATACTGATACCAAGTTCTATGAGACAGAAGCGCCTCAGACTATAAAAGACAGCTACAAGGATCATATGTACCAGACAGATGATATCCTTGACGTGAATGCCTATATGGAAACCATAAAATCAAGGTCTAAGCTGATAGCCAATAATCCGGCTACTGGTACTGTAAGCCAGGTAGATGATACTGTTACATTCTCTTACAGCGGCAGCGATAATCCGGAAACAGTCTACTTTGATCTTCCTGAATGGAATCCGGCTATAAGCCATGTGGTGTTCGATGTTCCTTATGGCACTTATGTAGTCGTAAACTGCCCGCAGTCCGGTACTATTGATCTGGGAAGCGCAAACACCAAAAACCAGATCTACACCAAATATGCAAACAAGGATATAGGTAAGCTGGATAACGGCGATCATCATAATATGTATGAAAGCTCATTTATCCTCTACAACTTCCCAAATGCAGAGCAGGTAGACCTGAGAGCCTGCTTCAACGGCTCTATCCTCGCTCCTGATGCACTTATATCCGGTAAGCCGGGTGCTAACGGAGGAAACCCTCACCTTTCAGGTGCTTTTATCGCAAAAAGCTTTGAAGGAAGCGCTGAGATAGGTTATCGTACATTTACCGGCCCCGCTACGATACTCGGTACAACTGCCGACTATGAACTGGATTTCCAGAAACTCGATATCGGCGGTATGAACACTGTCAAAGGCGCTACTATCGGCGCTTATTCCGTTGACGAGGACGGTAATGTCAGCGACAAGCCAGCTTACATCGCTAAGTCAGGCGAGACTGATAAGCTTGAACTCGCAGCAGGAAGATACGTTATCAAGGAGGCGAAAGCCCCCGAAGGATTCCAGCTTGACCCGAAGGAGTACTACATAGAAGTGCTTCCAAATGGCGAAAGCAGTGAGATCATAGAGTTCCCGGAAGTTACTACTTATAACAGAACAGTCTATACTCTTGTATCTGATGAACTTGCCGATGCTGATGATACTTATATATCACAGTCAGATGTTGACGGCGACCCCAGTTATGAGCTGATAACTCCTGAGCCGTACAACTTCGCACAGTTCTGCTGGCATAACGGCAGCGATGCAACTCTCGTTTTCAAGAAGGCTGTTTTCAATTATATTGACGGCACTTCACAGGAGTATGAACCCACAGCCGGCGCTTCTCCCAATGCAGACGGCAGTTGGACTAATATCGCATTTTCCGGAGTCAATGACCAGAATATACTGAATGTCGAGTTCGAGATAGCCGGTACTGGTACTGGTAAGATCGAAAGACAGTGCCATTCTGGTTCTGACTACGCAAATGCTGAGACTATCGAAGTATCTGCGGGACTTTACAAAGTAGGCTCTGATCTGAAGTACTACAAAAAGGCATCTGCTTCAGAAACCGCTGACGAAGAAGGATACGTTGCTGAGGCATCTACACATACACCTATGGCAACTGTCAATTACGCAAAAAGCGTTAAAGTGACTGAGTATACCGATTCTTCATTCAGCACACCTAATGGCACAGAAGCAAGCTTCTCACCTAATGATATCAGTAATTCTGTATATAATTATGGTAAGAGTTCATTCGTTATCGGCGGCATTGATCCCGACGGAAATATCACTTCCGCTACTGATAACGGCAATCCCGTTACTTCTGAACAGCTTGCTAAGTTTAAGGCTCACAAGGTAGATAACGGCTACATTATCTCCTATAACAACATTGTCATTTCACCTACTGTTAATATCAGCAATAAGGTCAGCGAGCCTGTTACTTTCAAGGACGCTCCTGCTGTAAGAGTAGTTAAGGTAAACGATGACGATGAAATGCTCAAGGGCGCTTCAATGGAGATATACAAGATAGGCTACTCTGTAACCTATAACTATATGGGCGGCTTTACATTCACACAGAACAATGCTGAAAAGGTCGGCTCATGGGTATCCGGCAAGGACGGCGGTTTCAGCCTGAATAAGCAGGAAGATGCCGTAGTCAAGAACTTCCCCAACACAGGCATGATGAACAGCGCTTCCATAAGCGGTGTTTACTGCGTAAAGGAAGTTGCTCCTCCTAATGGTTACGACAAGGCTGCCGATACTTACTTCTTTGTATACGACGGTAAACTCTATGAGGGTCTGCCGGAGGAGAACTTCAAGTGTACTTCTACCGGAATGGGTATGAACCTTAACCTTGATATCCAGGTAGATGATACAAAGGGCAAGGCTTTCGGTTCTGCTGATACTGCTGAGGATATGGCTTCAAGAACCATTAAGGTAGTTGATGAAAAACTCAGCAAGTTCAGCTTCAAGAAGATCGATGCAGCAGGAAATATCCTTACAGATGCAGAGATCGCTCTCATCAAGCTTACAAATGACGGTATCAGCAAGCTGACAGAAAACAACGCTTCTTCAGTTACTATAAAGTATGGCGACCTTACCGAGGACACCGACTATACAAAGGTAGCTGATATCACAAACGGCGTATACAAAACAGATTCGCTCACAAGCGGCTGTTACGCTATCGTTGAGACAAAAGTTCCCGACGGATTCCTTGATACAGAAAAGGACGTTATCAATGTATTCACTATTGTTGATGACGGCTCTATTATCAAGGGCATCAAGGGCGAGGACACCATGACTCCCGGTGAAAGTGACGAAAAAAACTATAGCTGGGAATTCAACGGAACTAATGAGTGTCAGATAAATATGAATTTCTCTGATGACTTCAAGCAGGTTCTCGGTGCAAACGGCAGAATCACAGCTATTGATATCTATGCCCCTGACGGTGTAAACAGCATTAACTGGGCACAGAATAAGGAAAAGGCAGAATCTTACCTGACTTATGGTGAGTATGCTGACGGTCATACACATATCACTGTTGCTGATGGTACTCCCTGGACAGAGATAGCTGGTATACAGTTCCAGACAATGGGATACAATACGATCAGTAAAGTTAATGTAAGCTACATTGGTGTAACAAGCGGCGCAGTTACCAATATCGCAGGAAGCGGCGAACGCTTCGGATTTGGTTCTGATAATACCGTCCTTACACTGACTAACTCCGCAAACGCTAAGAAGCTTTCGTTCAGAAAGACTAACAGCGACAACGAGACACTCAGTATCGAAAACACTGAATTCCTCAAAGACTTACAGATAACCTTTACTGAGTACACCACAAAAGACTTCGTTTTATTCAATCAGAACGAGACATCTATTAACGGTATGTCATCTTATGAGTGGACACTTCCCGCTTACGGCTTTGATATCTCAAGCAATATCAAGGTTGGCTACGGCGGAAACACCTACGTTTATAAGATCGAGGAAACAGTCGTTCCTACAGGTTATGCGGCTGCAAAGCCTATCTATTTCTATGTAACTATGGGAATGGACGGAAATCCTGCTTTCAGCGTTCTTGATATGAATAAGCACCCCGACTATGCCGACGACGCTTATAAAAATAAGGATAACTATACTGATACAGGCGTTATCAATAAGCTCGACGACAGGACATTTGAGACAGTAATGACCGATGAATATGATTCGGCTAAGCTGGCTGTCGCTAAGACAGATAACAGCAAGCAGAACATCGGCGTATTCGACAGACAGCTTATCCCCGGCGCTGAACTTTCACTTACCCTGGTAAAGGCTTATGCAAACGATAAGAATATCGACCTTTCCGGTGTGACAGTATCAGGCGTTACAGCAGATAACTATACTATCAGCGGAAGAAAGATCACATGGAATACCAACGATAAGGCGATCGCTGAATTCGAGGGACTTCCCGAAGGTGAGTACATACTTTCAGAGGTAAAGACTCCCGCTGGTTACAAGTCGTTCCTTGACCAGAGCTTTACTCTTATCGACGATGAGATAACTCTTGCCAACAATGAGAACACAACTGCAAATACAGAAGAAGAAAAGCTTTCCGCAATGTATAATTTCGGTTCGGCTATTCTTCTGAATGATCCGAAATATCCCGACACACTTGTTGCCGTTGACAAGATCACTTCTATACTTGTACAGAAGAAGACCGAAGGCGGCGTAAAGAATTCAAGTGAAGAACACGTTGCCGGCGCAGAACTCACCCTTAGCTGCGATGATGAGAATATCGACCTCAGCGGCGTTATTATCAGAAACGCTAAGGATAACCTGGGTAACGTTATAACAAATCCCGATATTTCAGAATACGATGCGACTGAGAATACTGTCAGATGGATCACTGTTCCCGGAAACGGCTGTACAGTTGAGAGACTTCCCGACGGTAACTATACACTGACTGAGACAAGTACCCCTGAGGGCTATATCAGCGAAGGTGTGACAACTGTCAGATTCAAAGTCGAAAACGGAAAGATAACAGAAACTACTGACCAGAATGGTGATATATCAAATGATATTAAAACAACGGTCGGTATGACTAACAAGAAGAAGCCGGTATTTATCGACAAGAGAGATATCACCGGCGAGAATGAACTTCCCGGCGCTAAGCTTGCTATTATCGGTGAGCTTGAGAACGAGTTCGACAAAGACAAGCAGATCACAGACTATAAGTGGTCTGAAATAGCTGAAGCAAACAAGGAAGCTGGCGTTGTTGTCCATAAGGACGAAAGCGGCAATCCTGACGGTATCCAGTGGGAATCCGGCAATGATGCTGTTGCTATAGTCGGTCTGCCGGCTGGCACTTATACACTTATCGAGGAAGCAAGCGATAATGCTGACTTCAATTCTAAGTATAAGGTAGTAAGTTCCTCTTTGGAGTTCACGATCAATAAGGACGATATCTCAACCCCCGAAAACGAGTGCAACACTATCAATGTTAAAAGCTCTGACTGTAAGACTTCATTCCTTACTGAGGAGCAGGCAACAGGTTCAGAAGGTTACTTCTGCTACGAAGCTGCACAGCGCAAGATCACTGTTGCAGATGCAGAGTATATCGAATCAGAAGTATTTATCGGAAAGTACGACATCACCGGCGAAAACACCGTTGAGGGCGCAACTCTCACAGTAAAGAGCGCAGGCGATGCAGAATACAACTGGAGCAATGTCAAGATCACCGACAGCAATGGAAAGGAAGTCAATTTCCAGAAGGTATACGATGATAAGGACAGCACCAAGCAGACAGGCATCACATGGAAGTCCGGAACAGATGACGTTAAGATCACTGGTCTGAGCGACGGAAATTATGTGCTTGTTGAAACTGCTGATGAAAATGCTTCTACATTCACAAGCGGCGGTAAGACCTTTAAGGTCGTTACCAGCGAAATGAATTTCAGCATTAACGGCGGAATCGTAAGTGTCGGAGAGCAGGCATCCGTTAAGGAGACTGCTGACGAGAAGTCCAATGAGGGCTACTTCCTCTACGATGATACCAATAACCTTATCAAGGTTTGCGATGCTGAAACAAGCAGCAAGGCTTCCATAAGCAAGCGGGACGCAGTTTCCGGCGATAATGCGGAAATTCCCGGCGCTGAGCTTAAAGTCATTGCTGACAAGGTTCTCACGGAAGAACAGATAGCTAATATCACCCTCACAAGAAAAGATGACAAGAACGTAATATCTGCACTTACAAAGGGCGAAAAGGCTGAGGGTATGGTCTACACTCTTGACACTGAGAAGATCGGCGGCAAGGACGTGACCGTTATCACATTTATCTCCGGCAATATTCCTACCGATATCGGCGGACTTCCTGTCGGAAAGTACACTCTCCAGGAAACTTCCGCTCCTGACGGCTTTGAGGTGAATAAGGTTTCTGCTGATTTCACTGTTGAGGTCGAAAAGGGTGAAATGGTAGTTAACGGAGATACATTTATAAAGGATAAGCCCGTATCAGTTACAGTCAATAAGCTGGACGTTACAGGTAAAACTGAGGTAGAGGGAGCAGTTCTCTCTGTTACCAATACCGGCGTTAGCGATTGGTCTGCAATAAAGGCAACTGCTGGCGGAAAGGACGTTACACTTGAAAAGGTTATTGACGAAAATGGTACACAGATCGGTGTAAGCTGGATCTCCGGCAAGAATCCTGTTGAACTGAGTTACCTGCCTGACGGCGAGTATACACTCAGCGAAACTCAGGGCGAAGCTGATATAACTGACGAGAACGGTAATATCTACGAGGTTCTCACTTCTACATTCACATTCACTATCAACAATGATGCAGAGAACGTGGTTTACGGAAATGCTCCCAAGGCAGACGGCAAAACCGCAGGCATCTACTTCGATGACACCAAGGACATTATTGAGGTATGCGACGCTGTAAAAACATTTGACCTGACTATCTCCAAGGTAGGCATCACAGGCGAAACTGAGATAACAGGCGCAGAACTTACTATCAGCGGCATTAAGAACGTTGACGCTGTAACAATAACAGGCGGCGCAGATGCCAAGAAGGACAGCAAGAACGGCACTATCTCATGGACTTCCAACGGCGATGAAGTAGTTATCAAGGGTCTGACAGCCGGAACATATGAACTGACTGAAACAGGCGACAAGATAACTGACGCAAAAGGAAATGAGTATGACGTTATCGAAAGTTCACTGAAATTCAAGCTTACTTCCGACGGCAAGGTTTCCCAGACAGAGAACAACACCGGCAAGGTAGTTTCTGATACAACTGAGGAAGGCTATGTTCTGGACGACGGCAAGATCACAGTTTGCGATGCTGAGAAAACTACTGAACTCACTATCTCCAAGGTAGGCATCACAGGCGAAACTGAGGTAATCGGCGCAGAACTTACTATCAGCGGCATTAAGAACGTTGACGCTGTAACAATAACAG
>CAMOEP010000078.1 GCA_946612185.1 uncultured Ruminococcus sp. | reverse complement strand
CAGGGATACCTGTATTGTCACCGAAGAACTTAGGAGCAGCCTGATAGCCGTAGATGATATCAGCTACAGCCTTAGCACCGGGAACAACGTATCTGCCGTAGTCACCGGCATCGTGCCAGCCGCCTGAAACGTCGATAGTATCGTTAGTACCGTAAACCTTAGCCTTACCAGTGTGGCAGGGAGTGTGACCGAACTTAGCGTCCTGAACGGAAGTTCCGCATCTCTGGAGGTAAAGCATCTTTACGGAGTCGTCGAGAAGGTTGGAGTTAACGTTCTCGCTGATCTCGAATGTATAGGAATTATCCATACCAGCGCACTTGATGTAGTACTTGCCGGGAGTAGTGACCTTGGAGAAGTCACCGGTGCAGTTAGTCTCACCAGCGGAAGGATTGTTGATACCGCCTGAAAGTGAGCCGGTGTAAACGGTCTGATTAGTATCAGCGTTAACTACAGCGAACTCAGAAGCGCCCTTAACGTTGCGGAAAACAGCGATTTTCTTGCTGTCGGGCTTGTAGCCTACCTGGTTGATATTGATGTCACGGGACTCACCTGTAACAACGGAAGTATCAACAGCTTCGGGGTTGAGCAGTTCCAGGGAAACGTTATCCAGGAAGATAGTATGCTCGCCCAGGTTGCCGTCAGCCTCCTGAAGACCGCAGTTGAAAACGAGTTTAGCCATGATATCTGTTTCTTCTTCCATGGTGAACTCATAGCTTACGGACTGAGGAGTGGGGGAGATATTCAGACCCTTCCAGGTATAAGCCTGATAAGTGCCGCCATTCTGCTGGATCATGCCCTCAACGAATCTGTTTGTTGTACATGAAATATCGTATTTTAAGCGATAGATACCGTTCTTGTAAAGGGGGACGATATCGTAGAACATCTGAACGGAATAATTTTTCTGACCAACAGCGCCGATATGCAGAGCAAGTCTGCCGCTGTCAGTGCCGAGTGTGCAAGAACCGCCGGACTCTTTGTATGTACCCCAGTCGGTAGTGCCGCTCTCGAATGTGGAATTGCTGATGAGATTGCTTGCAGCGTTAGCGGGAACTGCCATAACAGGCATAGCGCCTGCGATAACAGAAACAGCCAGAACAGAAGCAGCAATGCGCTTAAAGCTATTCTTTCTCATGATTTAAAACCCTCTCTGTTTTGAATTTCCCATAGCCCCGTGCTAAGAGCCTTAATGGGATTCGTCATAAACTAACTATATTGTACACTTCTTTTTCCGGAAAGTATATTATTTTCCTGTCAAAAATGGTAATATTCTGATATTGTGCATATAAAAATGATATACACTGATAAAATTGTGATATAGAAAAAGGACCGCTTTTCAGCGATCCTTGAAGTCTGGAAGACGGTATTGTTTTTTGTAGGCTTTTGGGGTAACTCCGATGAACTTGCGGAAAACCTTGATGAAGTAGCTTTGCGAGCTGAATCCCAGCAGGTTGCTGATGTCCAGGTCGGAGTAGTCGGTGTAGAGCATAAGTGAAGCGGCTTCCTCGACCTTGAGTTTTCCCACGAAATCGGTGAAATTCATACCCGTTTCGTTCTTGAAAAGTCTTGACAGGTAGGAGGAACTTATTCCCAGATGCTCGGCAACGTCGTCGATAAGGATGCGGTGGTGCAGCCTTGTGATGATGTAGTCAACGGCGTGGACGATCTGCTTAGAGTAAACGCCTTTCAGCTTGAGTTTGCGCATTTTCTCGGTGTATCCCTCGATCATTTCGACGTGTATCCGGCGTATCTCGTCCTCAGAAGCGGCTTTATCGGTTTTCATAATATAGAAATCGCTGAGAGAGTAAGATTCTTCGGGGGTCATGCCGCCATTGATGCAGTATCTTGCGATAAGAGCAGCGAGGACGACCATGTGGTATTTCAGATTGCGGATAGGATCATCGCTGAGGATACCGCAGCCTTCGCAGAAAAGCGGCTCCATAAATACCCGGACAAGTTCCATATTACCGGAGCAGATAGCCTCATAGAAAGCGATCTCACGGTCGAAAGAAGCGTGTTCAAAACCTTCCTCATGCTTGGTGAAAAGGTGTTCAGCGATCTTCTTTTCAGTCTCGAAACTCATAACGTATCACCTCCGTCATTATTTTACCATATTTCGCACCAAATTGCAAGTAAAACAGCGAAATTCGCCTATATAATTTTTTCATTTATCATGAACAGAAAATATACTGGTATAGGAAAGATATATTTGTATATTTATTCGATATAGTGTGAATCAAATGTAAATTTTCTATTGACTTTTTATATAATAAGAAGTATAATAGTTAAAGGAATATGTGTATATTTAACCATACAAATGGTTGATATAAATATAGACTGACAGTGATCTTAGGCGTTCACTGTACAGAAAGAGGAGTTGGTAGAATTGAAAAAAACAAGACTGGCTGTAAAACTTGCAGCCGGGGCAGCAGCACTGTCCGTCATGGCGGGAGCAATGCCGCTTTCAGCAAGCGCAGAATGGCAGCAGATCGGCTATCTGGGTGATCTTAACCGTGACAAGGCGGTGAATGTAGCTGACCTGGTGCTGATGAGCAAGCATATGCTCGGTCAGCAGTCGCTCACAAGCGAGAATTTCTACAAAGTGGATAACGCTTTTGTAGGTATTTCCGGCGCTGACGGATTCCAGCCGGGAGAGTTCCTGAAAACCGCTGATATCGACCAGGACGGCAAGGTGAATTCCTTTGATTTCGTAGCCCTGCGTGAGCATATTACTGCGAGTAATGCACCGGTGGTGTGGCAGTGGTACAACGACGAACCGCAGCCGCAGAAGCAGCCCACAGAAGCGCCTGTCAGCGACGTTGACGGCAATCTCCCGTCACTTGGCGAGGGTAAGCTGCTTATACTCTACGTTGATTTCCCGGACTGCCAGTACAATTATCTCCCCACCACGGACGAGATCGAGGAGTTCGCATTCGGCGCTGAGGACACTTCCGACGCAAACTATCCCTTTGAGAGTATGACGGCGTTCTACAAGCGTTCATCAAAGGGCGCAATGAACCTGTCCGGCAAGGCATACCGCTATACTGCGCAGAAAAATGTTGCTGACTACGCAGATATTGCCGGCAGACAGGAGCTTCTCAGGGAGGCGATGCGTGCCGTTGATGCAGATGTTGATTATACGCAGTTTGACGGCGATAACGACGGCTACATCGACGCAGCGCTCCTTGCTGTTCCGAAGGCAGCCGGCGACGATAACTGGTGGCCCTGCGCAGGCCCTCTGGGCGACGAGAATTTCACGGTTGACGGCATGAAAGTGGGTCATCTCATTACCGGAAATGCGCAGATAGAGTCCGCAACGGATTATTCAAACTTCAACAGCACCTACCTGCATGAAATGGGTCATTGCATGGGTCTGCCGGACTATTACCTCTATCACGGCAGCGATACCGAGGGTATGCACGGAACTGCCGGAAGTGAGCTTATGGACGACGCAACCAGCGATTTTAGCTGTGTTTCAAAGCTTCAGCTTGGTTGGTATAAAGACGACCAGATAGCAATTTTTGATAATTCCATGACAAGCGAGACTTATACTCTGAGTAATGCTCAGACAGATTCCGGAAACGTTCTTGTCATTCCCTGCGGCGACCTTGACAGCCGGTATCACAGCGAGTATATGCTTGTTGAGTACACCACAGGTGACGCAAATAACAGCAAGCCGGGCTGGTGGATAAATATTGCCAATGGTATAAGAATTTACCATGTTGATGCAACACTTTACGACAACGGCTGGTGGACTTCTTACAAATACGGAAGCGGTTCTGAGTTCACAAATAACGATGCCGGACGCAGACTTCTGCGAATTATCGACGATCGTGATGTGGACAATACCTACCGCACCGGCGATATTATTAACGGAAATATCAGCGGATTCCACTGGTACGACTCCAACGGCGACCAGACCATAGATACAGGAATTACCATAACTGTTGGTGAGCAGGCGGGAGATTCCTATCAGATAACCGTGTCAAGAAATAACTAATAGTAAAATTAATAGGTTCTGCACCCTGTTAATAACTGGAATTGGGTTTTTGGACAAACAGATAGCCCGGAAGCAAAGTGAAATGCTTCCGGGCATTTTTATCGGTTCATATAATCTTCGGCAGCATGAGCATCATACGGATAATTCCGGCTATTTATAGCCATTTGCAGAAGTTCATGAAGCGTAAGGTCGGTGCGTATGCACATTTCACTGAAATCCTCGTCAGGGTCTTCCCACAGTATATCGTGAAAAACGTAGACCAGAAGCCTGGTTTCAAGGTCAAGACACAGGTAGTCACCGTTTGCGCAAGAGCCGATAATCAGGCATTTATTGCGAATTATCGGGAGATTTTCCTCGCACTGGTACTCGCTGATAATCTCTCTCTGAGACATCAGGTACGTCAGCGCAGTGCCGGAAGGGGTGACATGAAAACTGACATGATCTGACATAATGTTCAGATATTCCTGTACATCTGCCGGAAAATGTTCAGATTCAAACTCCTTGTGAAGGGGTTCATAATGAGGATTCACGCCGATTTTTTGAAACAAATTCAGAATTTCCTGTACATTAATTTCCGCCATTATTTCAGTTCATTAACAAGCTTCTTGAAAGCATCGCCACGTTCCTCGAAATTCTTGAAAATACCGTAACTTGCGGCAGCAGGGGACAGCACGCAGCTTTTGCCCTCCGGTGTGATATCAGCGGCAAGAGCGACAGCGTCCGCAAGGTGAGGAACGTAGTGAATCCGGCTTATATCGCCAAAATCAGCCTCTTGTATCATGTCGAACACACGCTTGCCGGAGGTTTCCATGCAGATTACATTCACAGGAAAGCCTTTCAAAAAATCCACCAGCGACGTATAATCTATACCTCTGTCCATGCCGCCGATGAGAATAGTTCCGGGCGAAGGGACACTTTTGAGCGCCTCGATAGCGGTTGCGCAGGCGGTAGAAATCGAGTCGTCGTACCAGCGAATACCCCTGATCGTGTTCACGAATTCAAGGCGGTGAGCGAGTGGATCAAACGTGCAGAGGGCACTTGTGAACTGTTCCTCAGTGACGTACTTTCGGCAAATTTCCCAAGCAACGGCGATGTTGTAGTGATTATGGATTCCGAGAAGCTTGATATCGTTAGTAGGAATATGGTAAGATTCTGCACCGTGACACTGTACAATGCCGTCAGATACAAAGATGTCGGCGGAGTCGCTGTCGGCTGAAATTGTGACAATATTTGATGAAATATCGCAAGGCTTTATTGCGAGATTGCAAACTAAAGTATCACCAGGAAGTTGATGCAGGTAAATATTCTTCTTAGCGTTATAGTAATTTTCCATACTGCCGTAGTGGTCGAGATGCTCCTCATAAAGATTGAGGAAAACCGCCTCAGCAGGAGAAACGCTCATATATTCAAGCTGGTGGCAGGAAAGTTCGCAGACCACGATAGTCTCATTTCCCATACCCTCAGCGATGTCAAACACCGGAATACCGATGTTTCCGGCGATTCGGCAGTCCTTGCCGGACTCCTTGAGAATGTGGTAGATGAGGGAAGTGACGGTGGACTTGCCTTTTGTTCCGGTGATGCCGATTATCTGGTCACGGAAAACCTCAAAAAACACCTGTGTTTCGCAGGAAAGGAGGCATTTTAGTTCACTCGGAGGATTTTCCAGAACTATGCCGGGGCTTTTAAAAACGATGTCGAAATCGTTCAGAAATTTCTGGTAATCCTCGCCGCAAATAAGCTTAACGCTGTCCGGCAGACCATTTGCGGCAGCGTCCACGGGGTTGAGGTCAGCGATAGTCACCGAAGCGGGGGAGCAGTACTGTGAAATTATACGATAAGTAGATTTTCCTTCCCGTCCGAAGCCGAGGATACATACAGACTTGTTTTCGGCATACTGTTTTATAAAATCAATAAACTTATTCAAAGAAGTCGCTCCATTTCTTTAGTCAGTATCACCCGGAAATTGTCCGGAAGCAGGTTGTCATTACTATAAAACGCACAAATGTCATGGCTTTTCTGCTCAGCGGACTGAGGGTCATAAAGCCCGGTGTTTTTGTATTTTTCAAAGAGAAGCGGCAGTTTTTCGCCATTTTTCTCAGCTTTCATGACAGCCAGAGTGACCGCCAGATTCACCTCATCAATACTTCCGACGCACTCGAAAGGCTTATGCTCAGACAGTCCGATCAGCTCAGTGAAGTAATCGACCATAGTCGTGTCGTTCAGCAGGTCTTTGCCAAAAATCTCCTGTAATTCGCCAAAACTCAGGAATGGCGAGAGTATCAGGCACACGAAAAGGCACTTCGGGCAGTCGCCGCACCATATGTCCGGGGAGACTTTTCCGCCCAGGTTGCAGCTTCGGAAGATGCTCAGGTATTTTTTGTGGCTGACGAACATTTTTGCAATCTGGAACTCGGTCATAGGGCGCAGGAAACTGAAGTAGTAAATGCCCGTGCCCATTAGTTTTTCGTAGTCGTGGAAGTCACGCTCGAACTCGAAACTCTTGGAGTACTGGTGGTTCACGTCCTGCCCCCTGACGGTGCTTTCATTGGCGCTCGCTTCGTTGGAAAGCACGATATATTGCAGTCTGTTGAGGTACGCAACGGCTTCTGCGGAGAACGCAACAATAGAAGAAAAGGGCGTGTGACCGTTCAGGAAACCACGGTTGTTGATGTCCACGAGAGTGCGGTCAAAACGGCGCTGTGCGGTGATGAGGGCGCTGTCAGGCAGACCGGCAGTCTCGACGGTGGCGATAATGGAGCGGCGCTTATTAATGCTGTAGCAGCGGCAGTCCATACCCGCCTGGGTGAGGGTTTCGAGGGTGAGAGCGGAGTCTTTTCCGCCGCCGATCGTGACAAGGCAGCCTTCCAGAGGGGCACGCTCAGGGGTATTACTGCTTGTATATTTTCCCTGGTGAACTACGCTGCAAAAGCTGTCCATGTCTGTATTAATCTCATTGCGGTAGAAGTACTCGCCAAGCCCTAAGTACCACAATTTTTTCCACCACAGTATCTGGCTCTCGGAAAGTTCGCCGCAGTTCACTCTGATGACTGGCGGACAGGCGCATTTCCAATAGCTGACCAGTTCCGCAAGACCCAGTGAGAAGGCGATCTTCTCGAATGTAAGGTCGCCGGCAACGGTCATTCCGGCAGGCTTCGGGAAACTCCAGCCGGGGTTGAAGTCAGACAGACCGGGGATAGAGAACCGGTAACTCACGTCGATGGTGTCGTCTGTTTCGGTGATAGTGTAGGAATCGTAGATAAACTCTGAGTATAATTCTCTGAATTCTTCAAATTTGCCCATAAATAAAATTAACCCTCTTCCTGCTGGCTGCGGAGCTTTTCGTAGTGTGCCTTGAGCAGGTTGAAAGTCTCCTCAGAAATGTCGTGTTCGATCTTGCAGGCATCTTCAAGCGCCTGGTCTTTCTTAACGCCCAGAAGCATGAAAAACGCCGATAATACGTTGTGTCTTGCGTAAATACGCTCAGCGACTTCCCTTCCGGTGTCGGTGAGAGTGATGTGGTTGTCGTTATCAACATTGACGAGTTTCTCGTCCTTCATTTTCTTGAGAATGATAGATACCGTAGGTCTTGAGTAGCCAAGATAGGAGCAGATATCGATCGCATGAACGTCGGGCTGTGCATTTGACAGGATAAGAATAGTCTCCAGGTAATTTTCAACAGCTTCTGTAATAGCCATAATGAATCTCCTTTACAGGCGGTATAATTTTTTGACAGTTGAAACTATCATTTATATTATACCATAATTTTACCAATAATTCAAGTAGGATTTTCAAAAATTTTGTGTCAGTCCTTTATCGCTTCGATGCCGACTCTGTCAGCGAATACCTTATAAATATCCGGGAAGGATTTTTTGATGCGGACGGGTCTTAAACTTTCGTCGGTAAAGCAGTGAGAGGACTTGCCCTCAGCGCAGATATCGCCGTTTTCCCGGCTTATTATCCGGTAGGAAACGTCCATAGTAACGCCGTTGAACCTGGTTATCAGCGGGAATACTGCAAACGGCTCGTCGAAGCGGAGGGGGCGCTTGAATTCGCAGGAAACTGAGAGGACTGGCATGAGCAGACCAGCGGCTTCGATCTCCTCGAAGGGTTTGCCAGCCTGACGGAGGAAGTCCACACGGGTCTCCTCGAAGATACGGATATAGTTTGAATGGTGCATAATGCCCATTTTGTCGGTTTCGTAGTAGAAGCATCTGCGCTCATAGGGACGGATAATGTCCAGAAGAATCACCCTTTCTTTTTTGCTATTATAGCACAAATCCCGGAATATGTCAAATGTCCTTTTTAACTGCAATACATTCTGTATAATCCGGAACGGCAAGTATACCTTTTAAAAAGTAACTTTTCAGGGCAACAGCATTTACTTTTTGGGAATTATTTAAGTCGCCCGCTTCTTTTACTAAATTTGTCTGTTTTACGGACGTTCCGCCAAAGGGGGACACCCAA
>CAMOEP010000077.1 GCA_946612185.1 uncultured Ruminococcus sp. | reverse complement strand
GGGTTTTGCCAATTTTATTTTTTTACAGGAAATTTTCTGAAAAACTATAGCCAACTACTTAAAAATGTGGTATAATAGATAATGCGTAATACCGTGAATGTACCGCAGCAATAATTACGCATTACGCATTACGAATTACGAATTATATTAATAGAGGTGATATGATTTGATCGACTGCCACACACATACTCAGTACTCTATGGACTCTGATGCGGATATCATCGAAATGATAGACAAGGCTATCAGTCTTGGACTCGATGCCTACGCCATTACTGACCACTGTGAGTGCAACTGGTGGTTTCCAAAAGAACACTACGGCGATACTGACCTGAGCGAGGACTTCGATTACGCCAGCGACTTCGAGAACTCCGTTTCCGCTGTCACTGAACTGAAAAAGAAGTATCAGGGGAAACTCAACCTCCTCTGCGGTACTGAACTGGGTCAGGCGATCCTTGCCCCGGATATTGCTGATATCGTCGTCAGCGACAGCCGCCTTGACTTCGTTATCGCCTCCGTTCACCAGATAAAGGACGAAAAGGACTTCTACTTCATAAAGTACGAGGATATGTCCGAAAGTGAGATACTCGACCTCCTGGAACGCTATTTCAAAGAGTGCCTGGAACTTGCTGAATGGGGTAAATTCGACGTTCTCGGTCACATCACCTACTGCCTGAGATATATGAAGTGCCGGAATAATATATGCCCGGATATAAGCCGCTTCGACGACATCATTGCTGACTGCTTCCGGGAACTTGCCAGGAATGACTGCGGTATCGAGATAAATACCTCCGGTATCCGTCAGGGCTTTGGTGATTGCTTCCCCGGCGTGAAGTATACCCGGCTTTTCAGAGATATGGGCGGAAAATTTCTCTCCATCGGCTCTGATGCGCATACCGTCGCTGACCTGGGCGCTGATATCCCTGCGGGTATAAAAATAGCCAAAGAAGCCGGTTTCGACCGCATTACCTACTTCAAAAACAGAAAGCCTGTCTTTCTTAACATATAACAGACCTACCCGGAATTCTACGGGAAAGTCAAATGAAAGGATCTGATATAATGAAAAACCAGATAATCAGCATATTACAGCAGAACGCCCGTGTTTCCAACACTGAACTGGGCGAGATGCTGGGAATCACTCCGGAACAGGCTGCCGCCGAGATACAGCGCCTTGAAAATGAAGGTGTCATCAAGGGCTACAGCGTTATCCTTGACGACGATAAGTACGATAAGAACACCGTTTACGCCACTATTGAGCTGAAAGTAACTCCTCAGCGTGACTGCGGTTTCGACGACATCGCCAAGACTATCATGATGTACGACGAGGTGGAGAGCGTTTCACTGGTTTCCGGTTCGTATGACCTGGCTGTCAAGGTAAGAGGCAACGACCTGAAGGACGTGGCTTTCTTCGTTTCCGAGAGACTTTCCACTATCGACGGCGTTCTCTCTACTGCTACTCACTTCCTGCTGAAAAAATACAAGGAAAAGGGCATCTTCATCGACGGTGAAGAACCCGATGAAAGGGGTCTGTGTTAAGCGTGATAGATTACGATAAGGCTTTATCCGGCAAAATAAAGAAGATGAAACCATCCGGCATACGAAAGTTCTTCGATATCGCCGGTACTATGGAAGGCGTTATCTCCCTGGGCGTTGGCGAGCCGGACTTCTCAACTCCCTGGGTCATACGCAAGGCTGCTATACAGGTTCTCGAAAGGCGGCATATCGTCTATGGCCCGAATAAGGGTCTTGCTCCCCTGAGAACTGCTATAAGCCAGCGCATCGAGAAAAAGCATAACGTCCACTACGACGAGAATAACCAGATCATCGTCACTGTAGGCGGTTCTGAGGCTATCGACCTGGCTGTAAGAGGTCTTATCGACCCCGGCGACGAAGTTCTTATCGTCGAGCCAAGCTTCGTGTGCTATGCTCCTCTTGTGGAACTCGTCGGCGGCGTGGCTGTTCCTATCCCCACAAAGATAGAGAATAACTTCAAGCTTATGGCTGACGAACTGAAAAGCCGCATCACTGACTGTACCAAGCTGCTGATACTCCCCTTCCCCAACAACCCCACAGGCGCTATCATGACCCGTGAGGACTTAGAGCCTATTGCTGAGGTTCTCAGGGATACTAATATAATGGTACTCTCAGACGAGATATACTCCGAACTCACCTACGGCAGAAAGCATTTCTCCATAATCGAGCTTGAAGGCATGGCTGAGCGCACTATCTACGTTAACGGCTTCTCAAAAGCATACGCCATGACCGGCTGGAGACTGGGCTACGTTGCCGCACCTGAGCCGATAATCACACAGATCGCAAAGATACACCAGTACGGCATCATGTGCAGCCCGTACATAAGCCAGAATGCGGCTATTGAAGCGCTCAACTCCTGCGACGGCGAGATAATTAAAATGACTGACGAATACAACGTCCGCCGCAGATACCTTGTTGGCGAATTCAACAGGCTGGGTCTGACCTGCTTCAATCCGGAGGGCGCTTTCTATGTGTTCCCCTGCATAAAGAGTACAGGTCTTACCAGCGAGGAATTCTGCGAAAGACTGCTTTACGAGGAGAAGGTGGCTACCGTTCCCGGAACTGCTTTCGGTGAAAGTGGCGAGGGTCATATCCGTATCTCCTACGCTTACTCAATGAAGCACCTTATGGAAGCTATGCACCGCATTGAGAAATTCCTGAAAAAGCTGGAGGACGAGAAAAATGGCTGAGCGCATTACCGTTAAGGCTGCGGCTAAAGTCAATCTCTGCCTGGACGTTACGGGAGTACTCCCAAACGGCTATCATAGTATCGAAAGTGTTTTTCAGACCGTCGGACTTTATGACACTGTTTCCGTGGAGCTTACTCCCTCAGGCATAAGCCTTGAGTGTGTAGTCCCGGAGGAATTCGCAAGCGCTGACCCTATCCCCTGCGATGAGCGCAATATCGCTTACAAGGCAGCAATGCGCTTTTTCGAGGAAAACCCCGGTCACGGCTGCAATATCCGCATCGTCAAGGGTATCCCCTCACAGGCTGGAATGGGCGGCGGAAGTACTGACGCTGCGGCTGTTCTGTACTGCCTGAACAAGCTTACCGGAAAGACCTGTTCTACCCCGGAAAAACTTGGGGCTGACGTTCCTTTCTTCCTCACCGGCGGTACGGCTTACGTTTCCGGTATCGGTGAGAATATAAAGCCCATTGCCGATCATTCCGGGCGTATCCTGGTCATTGGCAAGGGCAAAGAGGGCGTATCTACCGCCGAGGCGTACCGGCTTATCGACAGCCTTTCTGCACCAGTCCACCCGGACGCTCAGGCGCTCAAAGCGGCAATACAGTCCGGCGATAAGGAGTGCTTTAAGTACTTCGGAAACCTCTTTGAACAGGCGATAAGTCTGCCGGAAGTGGACAGCATCAAGTCTGTCATGCTGAACAATGATGCTCTCAGGGCAGTAATGACCGGAAGCGGTTCGGCTGTTTTCGGACTATTTGAAACGCAGGAGCAGGCACAGATATGCTGCGAAAAGCTGCGTGCTGCCGGTTACTTTGCACAGGTATGCCAGACAGTCAGCGACGCATTTACTGAGATATAAGGCTACACCGCACAAAGACCGCCTAACGGCTTTGCGCCGCAATCTCTGTGCGGTGCTGCCATAAAAATTACCCGGAAACGGCTTATTTCTGCCGCTTCCGGGTTTTTGTCATTCTGTAGCTTCTTCGGGAACTGCCTCGGTGTAAGTCTCCTCTGCACCTGCGGCTGAGTTATCAAGCACAACTGCGTGCTGACAAAGCCAGTCGCACCACATAACGTAGTACTCACCGTAGGGGTGAACGCCGTCGAAGCTGTACTCCGTTTTCAGGTAGCCGTTCTCGTCGGTGTAGACCTCATTTACGTCGATGTAGAACACCCGCTTGTTATCAGCAAGGGTTCTGATACCCGAATTCAGGTTCTCGATGTTTGCATTGCTGATTGCGCCGTTCTCGGCACTCTGGGCAACGTGCAGGTTTGCCATGAGGTATATCACCGCATCAGGCTGGTGTACTTTCAGCTTCTCCACAACGCTTCTGTAAGCAGTCATTGTGGACTCAAAGTCGTTGCCGCACTCATTGATTCCCAGCATCAGGTAAATTTTCCCGTACTGCTTGGAATCTATCTCCTGGTCGAAGGTCACGCCGTTAACGGAGGTATTATTCATTCCGGCGGCGGAAAGACCGATATCGCAGTAGTACTCTGCATTTTTCAGTGTACCGTATTCACTCAGTCCTACGGTTCTTGAGTCACCGATGAAAAGTGCATCATCAAAATAGCTTACGCCGACGGACTGATACTCGACCTCTGCCGCTTTAGCCTCATTAGCTTCTGCGGAAGAAGTGTCGCTCTGCGCATCTGTACTGTCCTGGACATCTGCCTGCCTGGGTTCGCCCTCTGCCGCCGGAGCATCAGCCGATTCCGGGGCATTATCGCCTTCCACAGCCGGTGCAGCGGTAGTTGTCTGTACCTGTGCAGGCGGAGTTTTCTTTTCCTCTGCGCTGTTTTTCCATATCTGGTGTATCATAAACGGCGACATTATAAAAAATGTTACCGCAAGTATTATGGTATAAGATGATTTTTTGAAATTATTCATTTATCCCTCTCCCTTAGAACCTGAAATACATGAACGGGTCATTCATTCCCTTGTACATACAATAAACCGATGCCCAGAAAACTGCAAGCAGAATAAAGGACATGAACACGGAGTTCTTCATCTTCTTGTATATCTTTCCGGGGATAGTCGTGGAGAAGAAAAGTGCCGCCACGAAGAATTTACCGTATATACCCCAGTACTTCACATAGTCCAGCTTATTCACCACGACAGTGCTTTTCGTGAAGAACGGCAGAAGGCGTGAGAAGTATACTCCAAGCTGGTGAAAATCTGTAACAGCGAAAAGCAGCCAGGTTATCGGTATCACCATTATCATATAAAGGTGACCCAAAGGACGTATTTTTGTAAGAACGTCACCGATAGCGAACCTTTCAAGCATGATAAGTGCAAACAGCACAAGTCCCCAGATGATGAAGTTCCAGCTTGCGCCGTGCCAGATGCCGGTGAACAGCCATACTACCAGGTAATTGCGGACTATTTTGCCCTTGCTTACTCTGCTTCCGCCCAGGGGGATATATATGTACTCTCTGAACCAGCTTCCGAGGGTCATGTGCCACCTGCGCCAGAATTCGCCCATAGTCGTGGACATATAGGGGTTATCGAAGTTCTGGGGGATATCGAAGCCCATGATGCAGCCAAGACCTATTGCCATTTTGGAGTAGCCGCAGAAGTCGAAGTAAAGCTGGAATGAGTAGGCGAATATTCCCATCCACGCAAGCCGTGGGGAAATACTGCTGAAACCGATATTGTGTATCTCCGTCCAGAGGTTTCCGATACGGTTTGCCAGGAGTACCTTATATCCCAGACCGATAGTAAAGGTTTTCAGCCCCTCCTCCACACGTTTTGCGGAGTGTGTGCGGAATTTAAGCTGATCCGCAACCGTCTGGTACTTTACGATAGGGCCTGCGATAAGCTGAGGGAACATGGTTATGTAAGCGCCGTAGTTGATGAAATTCTTCTCAGGCTTAGCGTCGCCACGGTACACATCAATGATATACGAAACGTTCTGGAAGGTATAGAAGCTTATACCTATGGGGAGGATAATGTTCTTGACGGTAAAACTGCTGCCGGTAAGCGAATTCACATTTGTTAGCAGGAATCCGCTGTATTTAAAGAACACCAGCCACCAGAAGTTGAATATAATGCCTATGATAAGCCATAGTCTGCCTTTTTTCTTACGATAAGCGCCTATGAACTGACCTATGATGAAGTTGACCAGTATCGTCATGAGGAATATATAGACGTATATTTTCTGGTCACCGATGCCAAAGCTGTAAAAAATAACGCTTCCCACAAAAATAGCCGCATTTTTCAGCTTTTTCGGGGTAAGCGCATAAACTGCCATAAATGCAGGGAGGAACAGAAATATAAATTCCAGACTGCTGAAAACCATTTAACCACCCTTTTGTTAATTCTTCTGTCTACCCATAAAAACGAGTTTCTCAAATGCCGTACATTCTTATTCTACACCCAAAATATAGCGCTGTCAATAGGTTTTCGGCGGAATTTAATATTTTGTAACAATTGTGTGTAAAAATAAATGCAAAGTAAAAAAATCCCCTGAAAACTCAGGGGAAGAAATGCTCTGTAATGTTTATTGCTGTGTAGTAGACAAGGATCGCCAGAAGCACACCGCCGATCACGTCTGTGGGGAAATGTACATAAAGGTACATTCTTGAAAATGCCACTGATGCGGCGAATATCAGTGCCGGAACAGCGATAAGCCTGTCGTAGTGCATTATAACGAAAGATGCCGCAAAGCATGACATGGTATGGCATGACGGGAAAGAGAAGTCCAGTGGTATATCAATAAGAAGCGGTATATCGTCGTCTACCCAGCAAGGTCTGTTGCGGCGTGCAAGGTTCTTGGCGATGAGATTGCCGTACACAAGACCTGCGGCAAGTCCGAAGATAAGGGAAAGTCCGCACTTTCTATATGCCGGGATAAACAGCATTGTAAAAGCGGTTATTATCCACACAAGCCCTTTGTCGCCCAGCTTTGTGACCGCAGTCATTAGTTTATCCATAGGCTTGCACCGCATATGGTTTTGTATCGCATTAAGTGCGGCGTAATCGAGTTTTATGATCGCATCTGTCACAGCCGTCCCCCCTTTAGTTACCTTATTATACCACACCCCCCACCTTTTGTCAACAAGCTGAGCCAGCTTGACCGCTTATCACGGTGTCGCTTGCCTGACGGCTCGCTTACATGGTAGAAACGGTGATTTATCCGTCGCTCAACCAGATTTGTACTGGTACAGAGTTCTCCGGCAGAACTTTAAAAAGGCAAGTTTACAGTATTTCCCGAATAGAACTTTAAAATGGAAAATTTACAAAATTTCCCGAATAGAACTCTGTACCAGTAGAAACACGGTTGAGCGACGACAAAATGTGCGTTTCTATCAAAGTAAGCGAGTTTTCGAGCGTCAACGTGGGTGTGGTCGAGCTGACGCAGCTCGGCTGACGCAGCTCGTGTTATATTTGGGGATTTTTGGGCATATAATGGAAAAAAATGAAATGAGGTTTGCTATGAAAAAATTCAGTGTCACCGAACTGCTGATATTCATTATCTCAGCAGAACTTGTGGGCGCAGTTTCTGCCCTTATCGCCGGAGACTTCGGCGGTCTTTACTCCCAGCTTATCCAGCCGCCTTTCGCTCCGCCCGGTTTCGTTTTCCCGATCGTGTGGACTATCCTCTATGCACTTATGGGCTGGGGCGCTTATATGGTCTGGCGCAGCGAAAGCGACTTCGGCGGAAAACGTTCCTCCGCACTTGGGGTATATATCGCCCAGCTTTCCATAAACTTCCTCTGGAGCATCATTTTCTTCCGGTTCAGACTCCTCCTTGCGGCGGCAGTCCTTGCTGCGCTCCTCGCCGGACTTGTCATTGCTATGGTCATAAGTTTCCGGAAAGTCAGCCGCCTTGCTTCGCTCATCAATATCCCCTACCTGCTATGGAGCATTTTCGCCGCATATCTCGCCTTCGGAAACTGGTGGCTGAATCGTTAGTTAGTTTGTGCTAACTATTTCCCGAAAAATTTTATTATTTTCTTGTCTCTTTTTCTGTCCCTGGTTCGATTGTATATATCAGAGACGGGAAATTAACCGTCCGTCAGAATTAAGGAGGATTTTATTATGAAAAAGTACAACAAAATCGCTATCGCAGTTCTTTCTGCTACTCTCGCTGTAAGCGCTTGCGCTCTGCCTGTTGCATTCGCTGACGAGGCTGACCCTATTGCTCCTGTTGCTGCTGAGGCTGACGCTGACGCTGCTGCTGAGGAGACTTCCACTACAACAACTGAGGTATCTACTACTGAGACTACATCTACAACTGAGGAAGAGACAACAACTACTACAACTGAGGAAGCTGTAGCTACAACTGAGGAAGCTGCTGCTACTACAGAAGCTGCTACTACAGTGGTTGCCGCTGCTACAACTGAGGAGGCTGCTACAACTGAGACTGCTTCTACTACATCTACTGCTACAACTAAGGCTGCTACTACAACTACTAAGGCTGCAACAACTACCGCTAAGGCTACTACAACTGCTAAGTCCGGTTCACCTAAGACTGGTGACGCATTCCCCGGCATGGCTGTAGCTGCTGGTCTTCTGGCTGCTTGCACAGGCTGCGCTTTCACTGTAAGAAAGAAGAATGACTAATTCAGTTCTCTGAATTGCTGACAGTCCGATGATTTTTGGCTGCATACTTCGGTGTGCAGCCTTTTTTTGCCTATATATAGCTATGCCCCGGAGTAACGCACGATCACTCCGGGGCATTGTGTATAAGGCAACACCGCACAGAGATTGTGGTGCAGATGCGTAGTCAGATTTTTCGGCAGATTGTGCAGAAATTTTGCAGGCATACTGACGTATGTC
>CAMOEP010000076.1 GCA_946612185.1 uncultured Ruminococcus sp. | reverse complement strand
AGTCCTCATAGGTGAACTTGATTTTCGTGGATTTTTCGCCAAGTTCCGAGGTATCTACTTTTTGTTCCGGGTCATCGAACTGAACATTTGCGTCAGGGATAAGCTCGGAAATAGTCATAGCCGAGTAGACCTCCACGCTCTCAGTTGGCGTAAATACGGCGCTTTCCGGAGGCTCAGCGGGAGCGGTGGTGGTAGTTTCGGCAGTGGTAGAAGTTTCGGTGGCAGTGGTGGCTGCGGAAGTAGTGGCAGAAGCGGTACTTCCGGTAGTCCGGGGAACGGTTGGGTCAGTGGCAGGTGCGGTGGGAGTGACCTGGGAAATGGTGTTTTCCACGGTATTTCCGCAAGCGCAGAGGATAGCACCAGCGGCAGTCATAGCGGCGGCGAGAAGTAAACGTTTCATTGAAGCTCCTTTATATTTATTGATTTTTCTGGATATCCAAACAGTTCTGGAAAATGCGTAATGCTTAATTCGTAATTATTGTGGTTCGCTGACGCTCACATTTTTAAAATATTCGCCGTCAGGCGACACCACAATTACGAATTACGCATTACGCATTACGAATTATTTAACGAGCCTGTCCAGCATGACTTTCCGGCAGTCATGCTCAAGCTTATCATTGAGGGGGGCAAGTTTCACGGGACTTCCTTCATTCCGACTAAGACAGTAGGAAATGATGTAGTCCGATATTTCAGGATTTTTTGCCAGACATGGGCCATGTAAATAGGTGGCGATGACGTTCTTCTGGAAGAATCCTTCGTACTGACTCTTGCTGCAATTGCCGTTTCCGAAGCGAACCTCTCCGAAGGGTGACTTCACACCCTGGGTCTGACCGCCGTGGTTCTCGAATCCCACCACATCAACGGGCTTGCCGGTGAAAGTAGTCCGCACGACGATATTGCCGATACAGCGCTTTTTGCGGCTGGAAGGTGCAACGGTGAAGTAATCGAACAGCCCCAGACCGGGAATATCATTGCCGTCAGCGTCACGGTAGTACTTTCCCATAAGCTGATAGCCGCCGCAGATGAGCAGCATGAATACGCCGGAAGCGTGTGCGGCAGCGATGCCCTCTTTGCATTTGAGCAGGTCGTCGGCAATGTGCTGCTGTTCCAGGTCAGCGCCTCCGCCGATATATATCATGTCATAGGCGGAAAAATCGGGCATTGGCGAGTCGATAGAATAGGTATCCACAACGCACCCGATACCACGCTGAGTGCAGCGGTACTTGATTATCTCCATATTGCCGCTGTCGCCGTAAAGGTCGAGCATATCCGCATACATATGCAGAATTTTCATCTTACTCATCAGTCTTACCTCCGTGTTTTGAGATGTAGCGTTTCAGCGCCGAGCGAGTGGGCTGAACGGCGGTATAGTTAGCGATAACGAACTTTCTTCCGGGGGTGGACGCAAGTTCCTCCACAGCCTTGTCAAGGTCGGGAACGACCACTATTTTCTCCGGGTCATAGCCTGCGCACTTGATACGCACAGCGATGTCATACGCCCTTGTTCCGGCGGTAACGACCCTTGTGACACGCTGGAAGATGCTGAAATTGATGTCCCATATCCATGAAACGTCCAGACCGTCCGCCACGTTATCGTTGAGGACGAACAGAAGCTCCTTTTCGCCCTGCATCTCGTTCATAACACGCAGGGTCATGTTAGCGCCGACGGGGTTTTTCGCCAGATTCAGGGTAGTTTTCCGGTCGCCCAGCATGAAGTTTTCCATACGGCCGTTCTTGACGGTGTAGTTTGATATGACCTTCCGGGTGACTTCCGGGGCGATGTTGTAAAGCTGTGCAGCGGCGGCAACAGCGGTCATATTGTACACGTTGTAGATGCTGTTGAGTTTAGGGGAATAGGTTTGACCGCCGGCGGTGAACACGGGCTTTTCCAGGTCGATGCCGGAGGCGGTGATGTAGGGTTCATGGCTGCCGAATCCGCACTTTTTGCACAGGAACTTGCCGATGTGGGAGTACTGGTAGTAGTCGTATTCCAGCGGCTCGCCGCAGAATGGGCAGAAACGACCCTCGGAAGCCTCGAATATCTTGTGAGTTGCGAAAGCGTAAGGCTCGGCGTGGAAGTACTTCACGTTCTTGTTATTGGGGTTAGCACGACCCAGGCGGGCGGTGTTGGGGTCGTCGCCGTTGAGGATAAGGTTTCCGGTGAAGGTCTTGCAGAAGCCGTTTATCTTCTGGATAAGTGTTTCCATTTCGCCGTTTCGGTCGAGCTGGTCACGGAAGAAGTTGAGGACGACGAGGGTTTCAAGTTTAAGCTGGGAGTAGACCACCGGAACGTGGCTCTCGTCGGTTTCCAGGATAAGGTAATCCGCCTTGACTCTGCCGTTTGCGTCGCAGTATTTCAGGAGCATGGAGCAGATGCCGGTGTCCAGGTTGTTGCCCTCTTTGTTGATGATAATTTTCTTGCCGCTCTGCTTGAAAAGCTGGGCGATGCAGTTGGTGACTGAGGTCTTGCCGTTAGTGCCGGTTATGGCGATGATAGGGCAGTCCACCTTGAACATCTTGCAGCACTTGCCACGGGTCATGTGCCAGAGTACGATACCCGGCAGGTTTCCGGCATTGCGTCCCATGAGTTTGAGTACATGGACGATAAGTTTGCCGATAAATATGAGAAATTTATTCATTGTACCATTCCTTTATTCAGTGTAGGTTATTCTGCCGTCCTCGGTGAACTTTACGAATCCACGGGACTTAGCGGCTCGTATTCCCAGTGAGACAGCAGTCTCGACAGAGGGAGTGACCCGTGAAGCGCCGAAAAGGTGGGCAGTTTCACGGATAAGGTCGTCACGGAGCATAGCCACCTGAGCCGCCATGATAAGCTTGATGCCGGCAGCTATCTCCTCCGGGGCGATGTCGTCCAGAGAGCGCTTTTCGCCTGAGCAGACCGCACGGCAGGTGTCGTAGCTTTCTGGTGACTGACCGGCTTTCCAGATAAACTCGTTCTCGCCGGCAGTTGTAACGACAGCCCCGCAGTTTGCCAGAGCATCGTCCACCGCTTTCTTAGTATTTGCGGATATCCGGGAAATACCGAAGCAGGCGAGGACTTTTTTCGTAAGTGCATTACGGCTTACGGGGGCGAGGGTTTCCAGGATATCGCCCACACATTTTCCGGCATTTGCGGCAAGGTCGTCGGGCGAACCGTAGGGCTTCACTTCAAACTCCGGGTACTGGGCGCACAGGTCAGCGAGGGAGTGGACTTCCTCAGTCTCGAACTCCAGGGGAGCAGCAGGTTTATTGCTGAAATCCGACGGTTTTTCGGGTTCATGCTTGCGTTTCAGAGCGCTTGCTATTTCCTCCTCTATCTTGCCGAGGACTTTCTCCCGGTTATCAAGCCAGTCGAGCAGGTACACCGCCATAGTGTTCCAGCCCAGACCTTTAAGCACGCCGGGCTGCGAAATATGGCGGTCTTTGGCGGTACTTCCGGTGTAGGAGGACTTGGTGAGGCAGTTTATGCCCAGCAGATAGCGTTCTGGCTGTTCCGGGTCGGCAACGGCGCAGTCTATCTTGTAATCGGAGCAGCCAACGCTGCAATTAACGGTATATCCACGTTTGCGAAGTTCCTGAGCGAGAATAGTCCCGAAGCCTCTGCCTTCAGCGGAGAAATTTCCCCGGACAGCCAGAGCGCTTCTGCCCTTTGCGGCGAACTCCAGGAAGCCTTTCAGTCCCTCAACGCCCTCGGAGCGGGTGCGTGACAGGTCTATCATATCTGGAGTAATGACGGAGAACACTATCATCTGGCACTTTGAACGGGATATCGCCACGTTCAGTCTGCGCCAGCCGCCGTCACGGTTAAGCGGGCCGAAGTTCATGGAAACCTTGCCCTCCTTGTCCGGGCCGTAGCCGATAGAGAACATGATAACGTCACGCTCGTCGCCCTGAACGTTTTCAAGGTTCTTGATGAGGATAGGCTCATACTGCTCGTTCGCCCACTGTTCCAGTTCCGGGCGCTCACGGTAAGCGTCCAGGAGCATATCGTCGATGAGGTTCTGCTGGGGCTGGCTGAACGTAACCACACCGATGCTGAGTTTTCTGAGTGCCGGGTCTTCCAGTCTCCTGGAAATTTCGGCAACTATCGCCTGTGCCTCGGCTTTGTTGGTGCGTGAGGAACTTTTGTCGTAGAATCCCTCCACCTTCACCCAGCTAACCTCAGAGATCTGGTCGTCCGGGGAGGGGAAGGTGTAGAGTTTGTTATCGTAATACTTAGCGTTACTGTAGGCAATGAGACTTTCGTGGCGTGAGCGGTAGTGCCAGAGGAGGTGCTGCTGGGGCATTGACAGGGCGAGGCAGTCGTCCAGAACGCTTTCCAGATCTTCCTTCTCGAAGTTCTCCTCGTCGGTCTGGTTGGAGGAGAAGAAGCTGGTGGGGGGAAGCTGTTTTGGGTCGCCAACGATTATGACGTTCTCGCCCCTTGCGATAGCGCCCACCGCCTCGCAGGTAGGAAGCTGTGAAGCCTCGTCGAATATCACCAGGTCGAATTTCGGGTACGCCGGGTCGATGTACTGCGCCACGGAGATAGGCGACATGAGCATGACAGGGCACATTCTCCGGAGCAGGTTGGGGATACTGTCGAAAAGCTTGCGAATGGACATCATGCGTCCGCCGGACTTGATAGCTTTCTGGAGTATGCCGATCTCGCTGCTGGCGGCGGAAGTGCCGGGAGCAGGGACTTTAGCGGAAAGTTCCGCCACAAGTTCGTTTATGGTGAGCCGTGAGAAGTCCTCCAGAGTCTCGTTATACTTGCGGATAGTCTCGTCGAACAGCGCTCCCTGGAACTTAGCCAGTACCGGAACGGAGGATATGACGGACGTGACCACGCACCGGCAAAGGTCGCAGTTGAAAGCGCTCACAAGCTTTTCCGTGGTAACTTTTCCGTCCAGGAAACCTTGTGCCACGTTCCCAAGCCCCATTTTTTCAAGGTTGTTGATAATGGTGACGATGCCCGTCCACTCTTTCAGTGAGGTGAGGGAGGCGCTTATGCAGTCGGCGGTGGAAATTGCGTTATCCGACCAGTTTTCGCCGGAAATCAGGGAATCCGTATCGAAAGCGAACTTCTCACGCAGGGCATCGAGCGATGCGTTCACACGGTTCACCGAAGCGGCGATATCGTCGGTATTCTGGCGGTTTGCGGCTTTCTGGGAGGGCGAAGCGTAGCCGGAGGACAGCGCTTTCGCCATTGCGGACTTTTCCTGAGCCGACAGCGGAGAAGCTGCGATCTTTTCCCGGAGACTGGCGGAAAGTGACATAGCGTCAGCGAGGGTGTCCCAGTCGGTGTCAGCACCCTGCCAGAGAGCGCCGAGACTGCCGGTGACAGTGGGATTTGCCGAAGATACGGCGTTTTCCAGGTCTTTCATCTGGATAATTTTCTGACACTGCTGAGCAAAACTCTCCTTAGTGACCGTTCCGGGGGACTTAGCGTGCGCCGCAAGTGCCTTGACTATCTTGCCAGACTTGAAAAGTTTGCCGAAGAATCCGCCGGACTGAACGGTTTTCCAGTCCGCCAGTGCCTTGCCGCAGTCGTAGGAGAGGACGGAGGACTCGTAGTTTGCCAGTACTTCCGACTTAGCGGCGGAAAGCTGCCTGCCGGTGTCGAGAAGCTCAGCCGCCTTAGCGCCGGAAATTTCCCAGTCTGCTGCGGAAAGAGCGTCAGGGATTATCCAGCCCTCGCCGGAAGCGGCAGCCATGATATCCGCCGCCGCAGCGCATTTGTCGAAGGACAAGTCCTCAGCGCCGGTCATTGCGCACAGCGCCTTTTTCCGGGACTGAGCGTCGGAAACAGCGAATTTCAGGTCGTCCAGAGCGCTGCGGAGTTCGTCCCTTGTGCCGGGGGTACACTCAGTCAGCCGGCAGATTTTAAGCGGTGAACCGGAAACGTCGCCAAAATCACGGGCAGCGGCGGTGAGTTTTTCCAGTTCCTCACAAAAGCTTTGGTAGGAGGAGGGAGTCAAGGCATCTATCTGGGACTGGGTGAAGCTGAATTTTCCGCCCTCTGAGCGGTTCTGCTCGTAACGGACAGCAGCATCATACAGTGAAAAACCGCAGTTTCGCACCTTGTGTATTTCCGCCATAGTGTCATTTAGCTGACTGCGAAGTTCCTTTACTTTCTCTGCCTGCGCCCGGAATTGGGCAGGTTCTTTGACCTTGCCGATGCTCAGGGTCTGTTCAAGCTGGCGGAGGACGGAGCGCTTTTGTGCTTTATTGGAGTGAAGTTCCAGACAGAACGGGTCAAGACCTATCTTGGCAAGACGCTTCTGCACAACTTCCAGCGCCGCCATTTTTTCCGCCACGAAAAGCACGGTCTTGCCGTGGTGGAGGGCGTTTGCGATCATGTTGGTAATGGTCTGGGACTTGCCGGTTCCGGGAGGGCCGTGGAGAACGAAGCTATTGCCGGAATTTGCCGCCCAGACTGCTGCAAGCTGGGAGGAGTCCGCAGCCACAGGTACAGCCAGGTCAGCAGGGTCGATGTTCGTATCAAGTTCCAGAGGGGAGGCGTTCAGGGAGTCGCTCGTCCACTGAGTTTCGCCGGAAATAAGGCTTGCGACCACTTTATTCCGGGCAAGTTCGTCGGCACGGTTGCGGATATCGTTCCACATGATGAAGCGGTTGAAGGAGAACTGCCCGATGAAGGCGCAGTCCACGATATCCCAGCGTGAGCGAGCCATTATCGCCTGACGGATAGTGCTGAAAATGAGCCGCAGGTCAACGCCGCTGTCGTCGGTGGGAATGGGGTCAAGTCCCTGGATATCAATGCCGAAGAACTGCCGGAGCATTTCAAGGACGGTGATGTTCACCTGAGTTTCCTCGTCACGGACGCTTATGGAAAACGCCTTCTCCTGTACTTTCCGGGTGATCTCCACTGGCACAAGGACGAGTGGAGCGTATCGGGGCTTCTCGCTCTTGTCAGTCTCGAACCAGCGCAGGAATCCGAGGGCGAGATATATGGTATTAGCGCCGTTTTCCTCGATGCTGACCTTTGCCTGACGGTGAAGTTTCTTCATTATCTTTTCAAGGTCGGACTCGCTGAGGAACGTTCGCAGGCGGTGGCTTTTGAATTCCGCCTCGGTGATAGCGGTTATCTGGTCGGTCTGGTTTTCAGTCTCGAAAATTTTGCTGTCGGCGGCGGCAAGCATCATGTCGCTTGGCACGGGCATTATCCGGAATTCGTCGCCCTTGGAGATCTCGTCCTCAAGCTTGTTAAGGTCGGTCATCATTATCTGCACGTTCATTGTACCCGGACGGAAGTTCAGCAGACTGTTTCGCAGGCTAAGGTCGAGGAGTTTGCGTTCCCATATCATTTGCTTGGTGACTTCTCTTGGCTGACCGTTTGCTGAAAGGTCACCGATAATGTCCAGTTCGCCGGGAGCGCTGGTTATCTCGGAGCGTTTGCGTTCGCCGTAGTCAGCCGCCCGGAAAGTACCGTTTTCGGAAATTCTCGCCGGCATGGGGCGCACGCCGCTTGCACGGGTTCGCACAACGTCGATAGCGAACAGGAACTTCTCCGGGTCGGCAAGGTAGTCAGCGGCATTTTTCTCGGAGTCGCTAAAGTCGCATTTTTTACCGGCGGTGAAGTCCACGCAGTTTATGAAAGCCATAGCGTCGATACCGCTTGCGGCACGCTTGGTGAGGGCGGAAACGTCGAATTGCAGGCAATCCGGGAAAGTTTCGTTACTGAGCCAGCATCCGGCGAAGGCATGACCGTCCACGATGACCAGGAGGGGGTTAAGTCCAACGGATTCAAGGGCGGAGCAGTAGAGAACGGCGAGGTCGATGCAAGTTCCGGCTTTTCCGTCCATAACAGCGTCAGGGGTGCGTAGGCGCTGGGCATTCTCAAAGGAAGCGGGGGGCATGGTGTAGGCGATGTTCAAGGTCTGTAAAGCGGCGTAAATAGCGCCCATTTGCTGTTTTACCAGGTTAGCGCTGCGTGACTGATAGCCGGTAAAGGACGGGTCGCCAGTCCATTTTCTGAGGAATTCGCTTGCTTTTGAGATGATTACCTGTATACAAGGGTGGTTAGGCATGATGAAAGCGGCGGTCATTTCGGGCATCAGGTTCACGCCAGTCCACTGGTCGTAGGGGAGAAGTTCGATGGTGCGGACATCTGAGGCGATGACCTCGCCGTTTCTGACTGCATTAATGGTAACGCTGCCGATAATTTTCTCGGTCAGAGAAAAGAGGTACTCCGGATCAATGATGATGTTGACAGGAGAGACAGCCACAGGCTGACCGGGTGGGAGGGTAAGGGGAGGGGAGGAGAATTCCCTTGCGAAAGCCGGCTCGAAGCTGATGTGCAGGGAGACATCGCTGATAGGTTCGCTGGTAGTATTTTTCATGGTAATGTCACGGAAAACCGGCACATAATTTTGTTGCATAGCGAAATTTATCTGTGCGGTCATACTTCCGCCTATGGTGATACAGTTATTCATAAGACCCTCCTTAAAGCTGATTTCAGCAAAATACATACACCTATATCATACCACATCTACCCCCAAATTGCAACCCCCAAGCTGCGTCAGCTTGACCGCCGAGCTGAGCCAGCTCGACCGCTTCTCACGTTGTCGCTTGCTTACGCTCGCTT
>CAMOEP010000075.1 GCA_946612185.1 uncultured Ruminococcus sp. | reverse complement strand
GGATACCGTGGTTTATCTCCTTGTCGATGTGGTAGGGTCTGCCGGCAAGGACGATTATATTGCGTCCTTCCTCTCGTGCCTGTCGGATAATTTCCTCAGCCTTTGCAGCGATATCACGGTGGAAGCTGTCAAGTGCCGCATACGCCTTATCAACAGCCGCCGGTATCATGCCCTTGATATTGAACCTGCTCAGCGACTCACGCAGCACTCTGACCACATTCTTGCGGATATTCAGATCCATGTATGGGTGAATGAAGTTATCATTGTTAAGGCGAGGGTTATTGGCGATAAGGAGTTCCGGATAGTAGGCAACTACAGGGCAGTTGAAGTGGTTATCGGAGTCACCCTCATCAAGGTTGTAGCTCATGCAGGGGTAGAAGATGAAGTCAGCCCCCTTGTCAAGGAGACTTTCCACATGACCGTGAGTAAGCTTAGCCGGGTAGCAGACCGTATCCGAGGGGATAGTGTGCTGACCGAGGTAGTATATCTGTCGGCTGGACTCGTCGCTGAACACCACTCTGAAGCCCAGTTCAGTAAAGAGAGTATACCAGAAAGGCATCTGCTCATAGAAACTCAGTGCCAGGGGCAGACCTACAGTACCTCTTGGGTGAGGGGGCTGGGCGCTCTTTTCCAGGGCGAGTATACTGCTGTACTTGTACTCATAGAGGTTGGGAACGTTATTCTTCTTAGCCTTGCCGCTTCCCTTTTCGCAGCGGTTTCCGGAGATGAAATTGCGTCCCCTGCCGAAGTTTATGATATTAAGCTGACAGTTAGCGGTACAGCCGCCGCACTGTGCGCTTTTTGATGTGTATGAGAAATTGTCAAGGTCGGTCTTGTTGATGATACCCGACTCGCCGGTACTCTTTTCCTTAGCATAAAGAGCGCAGCCGAATGCGCCCATAAGTCCGGAAATAGCAGGACGGATAACGTTTCTGCCCAGTTCCTTTTCAAAGGAGCGCAGAACAGCGTCATTGAGGAAAGTACCGCCCTGAACGACGATATTCTTTCCCAGTTCGTCCGGGGAGTTTGCACGGATGACCTTGTATATAGCGTTCTTGATGATAGAGGAGGACAGTCCTGCGGAGATATCCTCCACGGTAGCACCGTCCTTCTGAGCCTGCTTTACAGAGCTGTTCATGAAAACGGTGCAGCGAGAACCCAGGTCAACCGGGTGCTTTGCGAAAAGTCCAAGCTGTGAGAACTCCGCAATATCGTAGCCCAGCGCCATTGCAAAGGTCTGAATGAACGAGCCGCAGCCGGAGGAACAGGCTTCGTTGAGCATAATGGAGTCGATGCTGTGGTTCTTTATGCGGAAGCACTTGATGTCCTGACCGCCGATGTCGATGATGAAATCAACATCAGGGCAGAAGTAAGCCGCAGCCTTGAAATGGGCGACAGTTTCAACTATACCGTGGTCAATGGAAAGACCTGCCCGGATAAGGTCTTCGCCGTAGCCTGTAACAGCCGAGCCTTTGATGCGGATATGCGGGTTCATTTCGCTGTAGATGCGCTTTACCTGCTCCGCTATCTTGTCGAGAGGCTGACCCTGGTTTGAGGAGTAGTGCTGATAGAGGATCTTGCCCTCGTCGGAAATAAGCACAAGCTTTGTGGTAGTCGAACCTGCGTCGATACCCAGGTACGCATCGCCCTTGTATGTACGGATATCCTCATAGCCTAAGTCGAACTTCTTATGGCGGTCAATGAACTCATCATACTCAGCCTGTGAACTGAACAGCGGTTCACCTGTAACTATATCGTCGTTAGCCCTTGCTGACGCAATTTTTTTTGCCAGGTCAGCAATGGTGTAATGCTCCGCCTCACTTTCAGCAGCGTACAGAGAGCAGCCGAATGCCACGAATACCGGCGCTTCCTCCGGGAATACCGCATGAGCCTCGTCCAGACCCAGTGTGCGGACGAATGCCTTTCGCAGACCTGTAAGGAAGAACAGCGGGCCTCCCAGAAACAGCACCTTTCCCTCGATAGACCTGCCCTGTGCCAGACCGGAAACCGTCTGGTCAACGACAGCCTGGAAGATACTTGCAGAGATGTCCTCACGTCTTGCGCCCTGATTCAGGAGAGGCTGAATATCAGACTTAGCGAATACGCCGCATCTTGAAGCGATAGGGTATATCTTCTGCGCACGGAGGGACAGCTCGTCCAGTTCGTCGGCGGTAATGCCCAGAAGTGTTGCCATCTGGTCGATGAATGCACCTGTGCCGCCGGCGCATGAACCGTTCATACGCTGTTCTACGCCGCCGGTCAGGAAGATGATCTTAGCGTCCTCGCCGCCAAGTTCTATGACAGCATCAGCGTCCGGCTGCTTATCCTTTACTGCCAGGAAAGCCGCATGAACTTCCTGCACGAAAGGTATACCAGCACTATTTGCCAGACCCAGACCCGCAGAACCGGTTATACAGACGGTGAATTCGTCCTCCGGATAGTCAGCCTGGATAAGTTTAAGCTGGTCAGTAACAGTCTCCTTTACTTTGGAAAGGTGACGCTGATATTTTGAGTAAATGATATTATGCTCCGCATCAGTAATAACAGTCTTAACAGTCGTTGACCCTACGTCAATGCCAAGAGAATATCTGTTCGTCATATTTCACCTCAAATAAAACTTCAATATCTGCCACGTTCCGGCAGCAATATTTTTTCACCTTATATTATACTACATATTTCTGAAAAAATAAAGTGGAAATTTTATTTTCTTGGCTTATATCAATTATGGTAGGTTTTGGGCGATATTTTTGGCTGATTTGCCAACATTATCCCCTGTTCAGCGCCCAATTTGTTAATGCACATAGTATTACCCCTGCGGCTGTAGGAACAGCCATTGCAAGCGCCGTCCACTTCATGCTCCTGGTTTCCCTGAGAATGGTCAGGCAGGCGGTGGCGCAGGGGAAGTGCATTACCGTGAATATCATCATGCACACCGCCGTACTCATGCCCCAGTCATTTGACACAAATAGTTCTCTCAGACCGGTGCTTTCGGTGAGTGCTTCGCCGCCGGTGCATATCATCGCAATAATGGGTACAACTATCTCGTTCGCCGGGAAACCCAGGATAAATCCCAGAAGTATGCTGCCGTCAAGCCCCAGGAAACGACCTGCCGGAGCGAGAAAGTCCGCAGCGTATTGCAGGAGTGGCTGCCAGCCGGGACGGATATTTCCCAGAAGCCATAGTATAAGTCCGCAGGGCGCTGCCGCCGCACAAGCCCTCCCCAGCACGAAAATCGTCCGGTCAAGGAGCGAGCGGACTATCACTCTCCCCACCTGGGGGACTCGGTAAGGCGGAAGTTCAAGGGTGTACGCCGAGGGAATACCCCGGAGAAGCGTCCGGCTGAGGACGAATGAAGTGAGCCAGGTCACGCAGAACCCCAGAAGTATCACTCCCGGCAGGACAAGTGCCGCAGCGCTGCCCATGACCGGTACAATAAACAGCGCAGTCAGGGCGATAAGCGTGGGGAATCGTCCGTTGCAGGGCATGAAGTTGTTGGTGAGTATGGCGATGAGCCGTTCCCGTGGGGAGTCTATCATTCTGCACCCGGTCACTCCGCAGGCATTGCAGCCAATGCCCATTGCCATAGTTATCGCCTGTTTTCCGCACGCTCCGGAGCATCTGAAACATCCGTCAAGGTCGAAGGCGATACGGGGAAGAAGTCCGAAGTCCTCCATAAGCGTAAACAGCGGGAAAAATATCGCCATTGGCGGCAGCATCACGGATATGACCCAGGTAACTGTCTGGTACACTCCCCCGATAAGCGCTCCCCTGAGCCAGCCGGGAGCGCCGGACATCGCTGCATACAAAAGTTCCCCCAGTTCTGCAAAGCACCTCCGGAGCAGGTCGGAGGGGTAGTTTGCGCCGATAGCCGTTATCCAGAGAAGCAGGGCGAATATCAGCAGCATTACCGGTATACCGGTAACAGGGTGGAGGAATATCCGGTCAAGGCGGCGGTCACGGCGGAATGGGTCGGAGTCACTGTGCGTTACCACCTGTGACGCTATCTTGCTTGCACGGGTAAGGTAAGTCTCCCCCTCCGGCAGCGGCTCGCCCTTTTCAAGAGCAAGGCGCAGGGGGCTTGCATTGGGAGCGTCACCGGAAAGTATACCGGAAACGGCTTCTTTCAGGTCATCAAGTCCCTTGCCGCTGCGTGCGGACGTTCCCACAACCGGCACTTCAAGCAGTTCGCTGAGCCGGGGGATATCAATGGTTATGCCCTTTTTCGCCGCCTCGTCAAGCAGGTTCACGCAGACCACCGTCCGGGGCAGCAGCTCTATTATCTGCAAGGCAAGGCTCAGATTCCGTTCCAGACAACAGCCGTCGCATACCACCACCGCCCCCTCAGTTTCCAGGGAACATACTGCCTGTGCCGCCGCAGTTTCCTCGGCGCAGTTTGAGAGAAGTGAGTACACCCCCGGAGTATCCGCCAGACGCACCTGCTCCCCTTTCAGCATGAAGCTGCCCTCAGCGCAGTCCACGGTCTTGCCAGCCCAGTTTCCGGTATGCTGGTGAAGTCCGGTGAGGGCATTGAAAACCGTTGACTTCCCCACATTGGGATTTCCGGCAAGGACTATCAGATGTTCAGCCATAGTATCGCCTCCTGGTAATACTATGCTGAACTATGACCCCGAAATGACAAAAGACCTGCCCGGAAAAGTCCGGACAGGTCTGAGTTTGCAATATTTACTTCAGGGGAAGTTCTTCTGCTGTGATAACACCTGCATCAAGCTGCTGCATGATGAAAGCGTCCTTAGCATCAACTTCGCCGTCATCATTCATGTCGCAGTTCTTGATATTCTTATCATCAATAGGATATCTTGTCTTATTGGCAGCGTACTGGAGAACCATAACGATATCAGAAATAGTCAGCTCGTTATTGCCGTCAGCGTCGCCCCATACATTTGCGCCACTGGATATATTGCTTGTGCCTTCCTTGTAAGTGCCGTTTACTGTGAATACTACCTTGATGCTGCTTGTAACAGCAGTATCGCCGGAGATACCGAAGTCAACGCCGTTGTTAGCGCCCCAGTTTGCTCTGAAATAAGCTCTGGTCTTGCCGGTATTCTCGAAGTATCTCAGGTTAACTGCACCAGGCTCGTCAGCAAGAGGCTGCTCGGTGCCGTCAATATAGAAGTGGTCGATAGTAAGTGTCAGGTTGGGGAATGTATCAGTAGTGAAGTAGCTGTCGAAGTCAGCGATGCTTTCGATCTCCAGCATAAGGAAGTCGATAGTCTCAGAACCCTGCTCCAGATCCCACTGAACCTCATAAGTACCGTTTCCGTCAACCTCTGCGACCTTCTCAACAGAAGCAGCTTCCTCAGCGCTCCATACTGCATTAGTGCCTACCATACCAGCAAGGTACGCATTAGCGTAAACGCCTGTGTAGGACTCTGTAGTAACGTCAGGGTCAGCAGTTGTTACAGCGGTAGTAACAGTCTCGGTAGCTGTGGTTGTGGAAGAAGTTGTTGTGGTGGTAACTGTCTCAGTTGTGGTGGTAACTGTCTCAGTTGTGGTAGTAGTTACATCTTCCTCTGCGGGGATATTGCCGTCAAAGACAAGTGTAACAGAGTCGATAGTGACAGAAGCCTCGCCGGACTTGCACCATGTCCACCAGTTTTCAAGTTTCAGGTAGTCCATGTCGATAACGCCGGAAGCAGTCTCAGTAACATTGCCGTCAGCGTCCCAGGCGATATTGAACTCATCAGGTTTCAGGTCGATAACTGCGGTATTTCCGTTAAGACCTACGGTAGTATCAATATTTGAATAAGCAAGTGTACCGGAAGTAGTCTTAACATTGAAGCTTGCAGCGATATCGCCGCTCATCTGTGTATTTGTGCTGTCGGTCTGGGTAATAGTGAAGTTAACTATAGCAGACTCAGGATTTACGCCGAAGCTCTTGTACTTGCTCAGGTCTATCTGCCAGTAGGTCTTGCCATTTTCGTCAACGCCTGCGATATCAGCCGCAGCGAAAGTGAGTCTGTCGGACTTGTTGGTATCGCCCTCGCCCTCGTTATTCTTAACGTTGGCAGCCTCAGCAAAGATATCGCCTATCTTGCTGTCATACCAGGAGAGAGCGGTTCTGTTGAAGTAAGCCATATCGCCAGCGCCGTTGTTGTATACTGACATATCCCATACTACAGGGCACATACCTTCCTTGCCCAGAGCATAGGTAGCAACTTCCTTGAGGAAAGCGTACATGGAATTCTTGTCCTTGCCGCCCTCGGTACTTGTATCAACGCCGTATTCACCGATGATAACGGGGATACCGTTCTTGATGAACTTGTTCTCCAGCTTGTCGAAGTCATTCTGGAGGGTAGTCTTGTCAGCATTGCTGCCCCATGTCTCCATATGACCCCAGGTAGAAGTGGTCTTTGCGACGCAGAACTGCGGCGGCTCGTAGTAATGGCAGGAAACAGCTATCATCTTAGCCGGATCGGTAGGAGCAGTAAAGTCATTGAGCAGCTTGGAGGTGTTATTGCTGGGAGCGCACACCAGAAGCAGACGTTTGGCGTTATTGCCGCCTGTAGCACGGACGGTATCAACGAAAGCCTGGTTGAAGGTCTGCTGCTGGGCGGAAGTAGTAAAGGATACCTCGTTAGTACCCTCGAACACCAGATGCTCGTCATAGCTTGCAAAAGCAGTGGCAATAGCCTTCCAGAGGTTTGCGAACTTGGTAGTATTGCTCTCGGACTTTATCCAGTCCTCATCGTGGTGAGTGTTGATGATAGCGTACATACCATTGTCCAACACATAGCCCAGAACCTTTTTGATACGGGCAACGTAATCCGCATCAATAGTTGAACCGTCGGAGGACATCATCTGCTGCCAGGTGATAGGGATACGAACGGTATTGAAGCCGCTCTTTTTGATCTCTTTTATCATGGCTTCTGTGGTTACGGGGTTGCCCCAGGCAGTCTCGATAGCTGTAGGGGTGAGGGGGGTTGTCCAGGTATTGAGGCAGTCGAAGGTGTTGCCTAAATTCCAACCCTGACCCATATCCTCAACCAGTTCAACAGCGGTCATGTCTGCGGCATTGGCAGTGCCTAAGCTGCCGATGTCAATGATGCACATGGAAGCTGCCATAACAGAGGAAGTAGCAGCAGCCAGTGCCTTTTTGAGTATCTTCATAGATATCAAACTCCTTTACATTAATGTTACCTTAACTTTAGCATAAAACCGCAGGAATGTCAACGGATAAAAGAAAATTTACCACCGGCGCAAAATTTATTTGGTGACTTTCTACAACGTAAAAGTCACTGTTTTAGTGATATTCCATAATTAACCCGCAAGCTTAAAAGATACATATATACCGCAGAAAAGTGGCAGTATTTCAGAAATCTCAGCGGTGGAGAAAATGCATCTGAAGTGGACTATGTATATAAAAAGCACTCTGCATGATACAGAGTGCTTCGGCAAGTCATTCACTAAGCTTATGGTTATTGATTATCAGCCTGACCGTCTGGAAAAGGTAGGGTTTAAGGCTTTCGATATCGCAGGGTTCTTTATTGAGTATAGCCTGGTGGCAGGTGGAGGAAGTAAGCTCGATTATCATAAAAAGCATTATTTCCGGGTCACGGAACTTGCAGGGTGCGTCCTCCAGCATAGTGTGGTATATCTCTCTGAAATCCACGTCGTCCTCGGCAAGCGGAGCGCTGTAGGTATTCTTGAAAAGCCCCCAGCTAAGGTTTTTGGAAATAAACGTCAGGAGCGACTGGTTCTCATTAAGCTGACCTAAGATATTATCAAGTATACTGATTATCTTGTCCTCAAACTCCATTTGCTCAAGTCCCGGCGAAAGCGCCTTGACAGCGTTTGTGAGAAGCTGGCTGGACTTATGTGCGACCAGCCTGTTGCGGATATCGTACTTATCCTTGAAGTAAAGGTAGAAAGTGCCTTTGGCAACGCCTGCCTTGCCTACGATATCGGAAATAGAAGTCTTGCTGAAGCCCTTAGTGGTAAAGAATTCAAAAGCTGTTTTGAGCAGAGAGGACTCTTTCTGCTGTTTGTTGGTGTCGATCTTTCCCATAAGATTCACCTCATTCCTTTTTCAGCATCTTTTAAAATATGTAAACTCCGGTTAATTTTCCGGCATCTTTATACTATTATACTTCATAATTTCCTCCCTGTCAAGCTTACAAAATGACTATTGGTCACAATTTTTTTCAGGGCGATTTGTGCAGTCCTACAAAAATATGACCAGAAGTCATTTTTCTTGCGAAAAGATATTGACTACCGGTCATTTTTGGAATATACTGTAATTATAGAAATAAAGGCAACACCGCACAGAGATTGTGGTGCAGATGCGCAGTCAGATTTTTCGGCAGATTGTGCATAAATTTCGCAGGCATACTGACGTATGTCAAGAAATTTGTGTGCAAGATGCCGGAAAATATGCAAGCAGATGTGCCGCAAAGCCGTCAGGCGGTCTTTGTGCGGTGATGCCTAAATCACTTCGGAGAAAGGACGATATGATATGCTTAAATTTGGTGAATTTATTGCTAAACACCGGGTACTGATACTGCTTATCGGTCTGCTGCTGCTTATCCCGTCAGCTATCGGCTACCTGCATACACGGGTAAACTACGACATTCTCTCCTATCTGCCAAAGGATATTGATACTATGGTAGGTCAGGATATCCTGAAAGATGAATTCG
>CAMOEP010000074.1 GCA_946612185.1 uncultured Ruminococcus sp. | reverse complement strand
AGTGCGGCGGTGTCATCTATCGACCTGGGAAAGGGTATAGTTACTATCTCCGCCGACCTTGACAGCAGCCTGTTCTATAGGATACTCGGTGAGGAGACTGGCAACGACATTCAGAGTGAAAGCGACCTGATGCCCTTGCTTATGGAACTGAACGATATCAAGCGCAAGTACAGCCGTATCGCTCCGGCACTGGAAGAAGTGGAAGCTACAGGTTACGGCATCGTTATGCCGGAACTGGAGGAGCTGTCCCTGGACGAACCCAAAATAATCCGGCAGGGAGGAAAGTATGGCGTGAAACTCAGGGCTTCTGCGCCGTCTATCCACCTGATGAAAGCGAATATCAACACCACTGTCTCCCCTATCGTCGGCACTGAAAAGCAGTCGGAGGAACTGGTCATGTACCTGCTCGACGGCTTCGGTGAAGACCCCACCCGTATCTGGGAGAGCAATATTTTCGGCAAGTCACTTCACGAACTGGTCAACGAGGGGCTTCACAGCAAGCTGAGCAAAATGCCGGTAGATGCCAGAATGAAGCTTCAGGAAACTCTGGAACGTGTTATAAACGACGGCTGTTCAGGACTTATTTGCTTTATACTTTAACTTTTTGTTAATGATAGATTTCCGCCGGTATTCTCCGGCGGTTTTTTATTGACATTTTAAATAGTATCTGTTATAATAATATGGTAAAGATTGGAGGCATATTATGGAATTCATTATAGAGAATAACGTGCTTAAAGGTGTGTCTGACCCGGAAAGCGTCGTCCATATCCCGGAGGGCGTTTCTGAGATAGCCGAAAAAGCCTTCTATATGCAGCAGGATATCATTGAGATATATGTGCCGGATTCAGTCGAAAAAATCGGTGATTTCGCCTTTTTCAACTGTTCACATCTGCGCAGGATTCACCTGCCGGAAACCCTTGCTGAAATACCATTCTGCTGCTTCAATGCCTGTTACCGGCTGGAGGAGGTCAATTTTCCTGCTGCGCTTTCAACTATCTGGCATGAAGGCTTTTTCAGATGCAATCACCTGAAAGAGGTGGTCATAGGCGAAAATGTCACTCTCTATGACAAAGCGTTTGCAGAGTGTTCCGCTCTGGAACGTGTGGAAATACGCTCTATGTATGCCATTCCGTCAGGGGCATTTGCCGACTGCATCAGCCTCAGAGTAGTTGTGCTGAATAAATGGATACGAAGAATAGGCACTGCTGCTTTTATGGGCTGTATAAGCCTGAAAAGCGTCAATATCCCAGCGTATCTGGACTATATCGACTTTCGGGCATTTGAGGGCTGTTCGAGCCTTTCTGAACTTTCGTTTCCCACGCATATGAAGTTCGTCTCCCCGGATGCTTTCAACGGAACTCCGTTTATGGCACAAAATGACAAAAACTGTATCATTTCAGTGGACTACCTTTTTAAATATGCCGGCGAAGATGTGGAGTACCACGTTCCGGACGGTATAAGGAACATTGGAACTTACGCAATTTTCGGACGAGATAACCTAAAACACCTCTATCTTCCAAATAATCTTGCTCCCGGCGGAATCAAAAAAAACGCCGTCTGTTCATGCCATGCACTTGAAACTATCCGTCTGCCAAGCAGTCTTGAAGTCGTCCGGTACGATTTCATTACTGACTGCCCTAACCTGAAAACCTGCTATATCCGCAGCAGCGGCGAAACAATTACCCTGCCGATTCCCGTCGAATACGATCCCGGCAAATTCATTTCCTACGCATTTACCTGTATCCAGTTTCGCCATTTCAAGGACCTGGCTTCCGATACGCCTATGTACACGGATACAGCAGCAGTGTCGCTGTTTGCGCTGTTTGATTCGGGTATCACCGACTCCGATAAAATGCTGGAAGCGAACGTTCAGACTGTTCTGCGCTCGCTCGTCCGGCTGGGGCTGACCGAGTGCGTGCGAAGTCTCCTTAAAACCGAACGGATAACCCTGAAAGTTGACCATGATGAACTGATAACGCTATCCGCCGAACATAATCACCCGGAGATTACCGCTCTGCTCATTGAGCATATGGATTCCGACGGGTTTTCCAGTGCTTCACAGCAGTTTTCCCTTTAGGAGGTGCTAAGTTGCCAGGTAAAATATTTGAACATTATGTACATGTCAGCGGAACAAATACCTTTGACGTTCCGGAGGGAACAGTCAGTATCGGTGAAAATGCTTTTGCTGAGGGCGAGTACCTTTACACTATCACCCTGCCGGACACGGTTCGTGAGATAGGGAAAAACGCCTTTGCCAACTGTGTCCGCCTGCATAATATCCGCCTGCCGGAAGGATTGGTCGGCATAGGCGAGGGCGCTTTTCAGGGGTGTAGTCACCTTGATACTCCCCTGCCGGATTCGGTTCAGTTCATCGGTGATAGAGCGTTCTGTGACTGCTGGGAACTGCGCAATATCGCCCTTTCTAATTTGCAGAGTGTTGGCGGACAAGCTTTCATGCGCTGCTCGCACCTGAAAACTGTAAGCATTTCCGGAGATTCCCTTTCCATTGGTACGGACGCTTTTGCCAAGTGCATTTCACTGCGCTCCGCCAGAATCAGCACAAATGCTCCTTTCCGTGCGGACGGACTTTTCCCCGGCTGCTCCGCCCTGAAGGAAGCTGTACTTCCAGATTCTACGGTAAGTATGAACTGCTGCTTCACTGGTTGCAGCGCTTTAGGAGAGTTTACTATTCCCGGTTCTTTGACCGAGTTTGATGCCGGGAACTTCCAGGACTCCGGGCTGAGAGTTCTCAGGCTGCACAGCGGTATTGAGCGTGTTTCGTTCCCTGAGAATGTAACCATACAGCGCCTTGCAGCTATTGAAGTTTCACCGGATAATCCTGATTTTGCAAGCGTTGATAATATGCTTATGGATAAGAAAACCGGTGAACTGCTTATGTATCCGCCCGGTGCTGAGGTTCTCAGGTTAAGCCGTGATATCCGCAAGGGACTTGATAACGCCGTCCGGAACTGCAACCGGCTCAGAAAACTCATCATAACTGACTGCGGAAAAACTCTGGAACTGAATCTTTCAAGAGGGTTCAGACCTGAACTTATCCCAAATATCATTTCCGGAAATTATACCGGAATCCAAAGCAACAATATCAGGATTCCGCTGCTCATCTTCGACCTCGACTGCTGCGGCTCTGAGAAAGCGCAGGAAATGCTGCGCTGCCGTATAAAAAGAGTTATGGAGTTCATCATTTCTTCCGGGAATCCCGACTTTTTAGCGCCGCTGCTGAAATATGACATAATCCCGCCGGAGCGGATAGACGAGTTCATCGCTATGGCGGCTGAGAATAACTGCAATGAGATATCGCTGGCGCTGCTTGACCACAAGAATTCCGACGGCGGTTACTCGGACATTCTGAGCCAGTTTTCTCTGTAGAAAGGTAAATATATGAACATAAAACAAGCTAAGGAACAAATCAAGAATACCGTTCAGGCGTACCTCGCTGTGGACGAACTGGGCAGCTATATTATCCCGCCACAGAAACAACGTCCGGTTTTCCTCATGGGACCGCCTGGTATCGGCAAGACTGCCATTATGGAACAGATCGCCGCTGAAATGGGGATCGGTCTGCTGTCCTACTCAATGACCCACCACACCAGGCAATCTGCCCTGGGTCTGCCGCTTATCCGCCAGAAAGAGTACCAGGGGAAAACCTACGATATCTCCGAGTACACCATGAGCGAGATAATCGCTTCCGTTTATGATCTTATGGAACGAACCGGTGTCAGCAACGGTATTCTTTTTCTGGACGAGATAAACTGCGTTTCTGAGACACTTACCCCGGTAATGCTGCAATTCCTGCAATACAAAGTGTTCGGGAAATTCCAAGTTCCACCCGGCTGGGTGGTGGTAACTGCCGGAAATCCTCCGGAGTACAACAAATCCGTCCGGGACTTCGACATCGCTACATGGGACAGACTAAAACGCATCGACATTGAACCTGATTTTGATGCCTGGAAGGAGTACGCCGCCGCTATGAATATACATGGCGCTGTGCTGACGTTTCTGGAGATACACAAGGACTTCTTCTACAAGATCGAAACACGGGTGGAGGGCAAGTCCTTCGCTACTGCCCGTGGCTGGGACGACCTTAGCTGCATGATCCGCCTTTGCGAAATTCAGGGCATCAAGGTGGATCACCTGCTTATCAGCCAGTATATCCAGAACCGTGAAATTTCCCGTGAATTCGCCGTTTATTACGACCTGTACAACAAGTATAAGAGCGACTATCAGATAGATTCTATCCTGGAGGGAACTTACCCCGACAGCATCAGGCAGCGTGCCGCAGACGCAGGATTTGATGAGCGTCTGGCACTTACCGGGCTTCTGCTGGACAAGATATCCGGCGAGATGCGGCTGGTCATGGAGTTTACTGACGTTATCACTGAAGTTCATGCACAGCTTTCCAAGATGAAGAAACTGGCGGAAAAAAACGGTTTCAACGCCGCAGATAAGTTACAGGAAACTATTGCTGAAACCAACAGGCTGCTGGACACCGGTATCAGTTCACGAAGTATTTCCGGAAGCCGTCAGCGTGTGATGATGCGCTCGGTCAAGGTTTATGAGCAGCTTAAAAATGCGGCGGAAAAGTCCGGAGGCGGCTTCGATGCTGTTAAAGGCTGCTTTATGGAAACTCTCAAAGAACTTGACGAGTCCTCGCAAAACACTGTCCGGCGGTGTTCCGGGATATTCCGCTTTTGCAGCGACGCTTTCAGTGACGAGCGGCAGACCGCTATTATCGTGGCTGAACTTACCTCAGACCCCGTGTGTGCAAGATTCCTGGGCAGATACAAAGTCGAGGAGTACTTCCAGAACCACAAAAGCCTTATGTTCACCGAGCGGCGCAAGGAATTGCAGCAGTATATTGATGCTCTTGATCTGGATTCGCTGCATTACGAGGGTCAGTGATACTATTCACATTGTTGTCACTGTTTTTTCACAATATTGTCATTTTTAGTGCTTGATTTGTTTGGTGAAAAGTGATAAAATAATATTGTTTGTATTATTTATTTTGCCGGAACACCGGCAGAGGAATTTTTATTGGAGGTTTAATGCCATGAAACACTATCTCGAATCTATTGACGCTGTCCTTGGCGAAGTCAGAAGTTCTAAAACGGGACTGACTGCCGAGGAAGCAAAAAAACGTATCGGGGAATTTGGCGAGAATAAACTCAACGAAGCCCCAAAACCCACGCTTCTCGCCCGATTTATCGAGCAGTTCAAGAACCCGATGATACTTGTCCTGCTGGCGGCTGCGGTAATATCCGCTATCACGGGTATCGTTTCAGAGGGCAAGCTGGAAGCTGATGTTTTCATTATCCTTTTCGTTGTTGTCGCTAACGCTGTTCTTGGTGTTTATCAGGAGAATAAGGCTGAATCCGCTATCGAAGCGCTCCAGGCTATGAGTGCCGCTCAGAGCAAGGTTTTCAGAAGCGGTGAACTTGTGGTGATCCCCAGTGCTGAACTCGTTCCCGGCGACGTTATCACACTTGAAGCCGGTGACAATGTTCCTGCTGACTGCCGTATCATTGACGCTGCTGCACTGAAAGCTGAGGAATCTGCCCTCACCGGCGAAAGTGTTGCCTGCGATAAGGACTGCGAAACTCTCTCAGGCGATGAAGTTCCCCTGGGCGACCGTAAAAATATGCTGTACATGGGAAGTTCTATCGCTTACGGACGTGCAGAAGCAGTCGTTGTAGCTACTGGTATGAATACCGAAATGGGTAAGATCGCCGGTGCTATCGCTAATGCCGAGGACGACGAAACTCCCCTACAGAAAAGCCTTACTCAGCTTAGTAAGATACTGTCAATTGCAGTTCTGCTGATATGCGTTTTCATTCTCATTCTCAATGTGGTACAGAACCTTGTCCAGAACGGCTCTATCTCACTCCCCGCTTTCCTGAACAGCTTCATGATCGCTGTTTCTCTGGCTGTTGCTGCTATCCCTGAGGGACTTGCTGCTGTTGTTACCGTTGTTCTCTCTATCGGCGTTACCAATATGTCAAAACGTGGCGCTGTTATCCGCCGTCTGACCGCTGTCGAGGCTCTTGGCTGCGCTCAGGTAATATGCTCCGACAAGACTGGTACTCTCACTCAGAACAAGATGACTGTAGTTCAGGAGAATACCACCGACAAGGAACTCCTCGCTCAGGCTATGGCTCTTTGCTGCGATGCTGTTCTCAATACCGACGATACTGTAGCCGGTGAGCCTACTGAGGCTGCTCTTGTGGCTTACGCCAACAGATGCGGTCTGAAAAAGTACAAGCTGGAGGAGAAGTACCCCCGTGTTACCGAAGCTCCTTTCGACTCGCTCCGTAAAATGATGTCCACTGTCCATAAGACCGGCAGCGGCTATGTTCAGTACACCAAAGGCGCTCCTGATGAAGTTCTGCGCAGATGTACAATGATACTCGATAACGGTATGGTTCGTCCTATTTCCGACGACGATAAGAAGGAGATCCTCCGCCAGAACAAGGCTATGGCTGACAATGCCCTCCGTGTTCTTCTGGCAGCTTACAGAGAGTACAACGAACTCCCCGCCGACAGCACTCCTGAAACTCTTGAGCATGATCTTATATTCATCGGTATGACCGGTATGATCGACCCTGTTCGTCCGGAGGTTAAGGACGCTATCGGTCTTTGCCGCACCGCTGGTATCCGTCCTGTTATGATTACCGGTGACCACCGTGATACTGCTGTTGCTATCGCTAAGGAGCTGGGTATCCTGAGCGAAGGTCAGAAGGCTCTTACCGGTGCTGAACTGTCCGATATCCCCGATGACGAATTCAATGCTACTGTTGAAAACTACAGCGTTTACGCACGAGTTCAGCCTGAACATAAAGTGCGCATAGTAAACGCATGGAAGAAGAAGGGCATGACAACTGCTATGACCGGCGACGGCGTAAACGATGCACCTTCTATCAAAAGCGCTGATATCGGTGTTGGTATGGGTATCACCGGTACTGACGTTACCAAGAACGTAGCTGACATGGTTCTTACCGACGACAACTTCGCTACTATCGTAGGCGCTGTTGAGGAAGGAAGACGTATCTACGACAATATCCGCAAGGCTATCCAGTTCCTTCTTTCAAGTAACCTTAGTGAGGTACTTTGCATACTCATCGCTACTTTCGGTCTGGGCAAGCTTACAGACGGCCCGTTCACTATCTTTGGACCTGTTCACCTGCTGTGGATAAACCTGGTTTCCGACTGCTTCCCGGCTGTTGCGCTGGGTATGGAAGCCGCTGAACCTGGCATTATGACCAGAAAGCCCAGAAGCAGCAATGCCCACATCTTCTCTGACGGACTTGGAATCAACCTGCTCTGGCAGGGCGCTCTTATCGCTGTCCTCACACTCATTTCCTACGTTATCGGCGCTCAGACCTCCGCTGCTGTTGGTACTACTATGGCATTCCTCACACTCTCAGTATGCGAGATGCTTCACGCCTGGAACATGAGAAGCCTCAATAAGTCCATTTTCACTATGAAGTCCCACAACAAGCTGCTCAATGTCTCTATTCTTCTTTCATTTATCCTTACTGACCTTATCATCTTTGTCCCTGCTCTGAGAACTATATTCTCACTGGCTGAGATCTCGATAGTTCAGTTCCTCCTGGCAGCAGCCGTTGCAGCCATGATCGTTCCCGTTGTTGAAATGGTCAAGGCAATCCAGAGAGACAAGAAGTAATAGTGCTTACCTTAGCTTAATAAAAAAATCCCCTGATATGGCAAAACCGCAGTCTGGTTCGCTGTATCAGGGGATTTTTCATACATAAAACAAAGGGCAGCTCCTTTTCTGGAGTTGCCCTTTGAAATTATTCGCCAAGTATCTGGTTAACTGCTGCGTCGAGCCAGTCGCCTTCGTACAGTTCAATAGTTCCCTGGTCGCAGTGCTTTGCAAGGTCAGGACATACAGGAAGCTGCGCAAGTACGGGAATACCATACTCCTTTGCGATCTCCTCAATGTGGCTGTCGCCGTAGATCTTGTGACGCTTGCCGCAGTCGGGACATTCAAAGTAGCTCATATTCTCAATAATACCCAGTATCGGGATATTCATCAGCTTTGCCATTTTTACTGCCTTTTCAACGATCATCGAAACAAGTTCCTGTGGAGATGTTACGATAACGATGCCGTCAACAGGGAGTGACTGGAATACAGTCAGCGGAACGTCGCCTGTTCCGGGGGGCATATCAACAAACAGGTAGTCTACGTCCTTCCAGATAACGTCTGTCCAGAACTGTTTTACCACGCCTGCAATAACAGGGCCTCTCCATACAACAGGGTCAGTCTCGTTCTCCACAAGCAGGTTTATGGACATTACGTCGATGCCCATTTTGGACTTGCGGGGAATGATTCCGAACTCGCAGGCATCAGCCTTCTCATGGATACCGAATGCCTTTGGTACAGAAGGGCCTGTGATATCGGCATCAAGGATACCAACGCTCTTGCCAAGTCTCTGCATAGAAACTGCCAGAAGTGAGGAGACCAGAGTCTTACCAACGCCGCCCTTACCGCTGACAATGCCGATAACTTTACCAACATTGCTCATCTGATTGGGCTTTTCAAGCATACTGTCCGGCTTGCTGCTGCATGAACCTGCACTGGGGCAGCCTGCACAATCCTGAGGTGTACAATTTTCGCTCATTTAAGAACACTCCTTAAAATTTAGTC
>CAMOEP010000073.1 GCA_946612185.1 uncultured Ruminococcus sp. | reverse complement strand
AGAAATTCTGCTCAAAAATCTGCGCATTATTATAGTGTCAACACGCCCTAAAAAATGGGACGGACAGCCGTTGTCCGTCCCGTGAATAATTACTTGTAGAGGGGGAACTTCTCGCAGATCTCGTTTACGCCTGCACGGATCTCGTCAGCCTTAGCCTCGAAATCAGTAGCGCAGAGGTAGATGTACTCAGCGATCTTCTCCATTTCCTCAACGCCCAGACCTCTTGTGGTAACAGCAGGAGTACCGATACGGATACCGCTTGTTACGAAAGGCTTCTCAGGATCATTGTGGATAGCGTTCTTGTTAACGGTGATATAAACCTCGTCCAGACGATGCTCCAGCTCCTTGCCGGTGATATTGAAAGGACGCAGGTCAACCAGCATCAGGTGGTTATCAGTACCGCCGGAAACCAGGTTGAAGCCTCTCTTGAGCAGACCGTCAGCCAGAGCCTTAGCGTTCTCAACGATTCTTCTCTGGTAGTCCTTGAACTCAGGCTTGAGAGCCTCACCGAAACATACAGCCTTAGCAGCGATAGTGTGCATCAGAGGGCCGCCCTGAGTGCCGGGGAATATAGCGGAATTGATCTTCTTTGCAAGAGCCTCGTCATTTGTGAGGATCAGACCGCCTCTGGGTCCTCTGAGGGTCTTGTGAGTAGTAGTTGTAGTGATATCAGCGTAAGGAACAGGTGACTCGTGGCAGCCAGCAGCAACCAGACCAGCGATGTGAGCCATATCAACCATAAGCAGAGCGCCTACAGAATCAGCGATCTCTCTGAGTCTCTTAAAGTCGATAGCTCTGGGGTAAGCGCTTGCGCCGGCAACAATCAGCTTTGGCTTATGCTCATTAGCAAGAGCCTGAACTGTATCGTAGTTGATGCGCTCTGTCTCGTCGTCCAGACCGTAGGAAACGAAGTTGAAGTATTTACCGGACAGGTTAACAGGTGAACCGTGAGTCAGGTGACCGCCGTCAGCAAGGCTCATACCAAGGACTGTATCACCAGGCTGGAGAACAGCGAAGTAAGCAGCGGTATTAGCCTGAGCGCCTGAATGGGGCTGAACGTTAGCGAACTTAGCGCCGAACAGTTCACAGGCACGCTGGATAGCGATAGCCTCAACCTCGTCAACGCACTGACATCCGCCGTAGTAGCGCTTTCCGGGATAACCCTCAGCGTACTTGTTAGTCAGAACAGAGCCCATAGCAGCCATAACAGCAGGGGATACGATGTTTTCGCTTGCGATAAGTTCCAGATTTCTTCTCTGTCTTGCAAGCTCCTTGTCCATAGCAGCACCCACTGCGGGGTCATACTTTGAAACAAAGCCGATTGAATCCATAAGATCGTTGTACATTGTTAGCACTCCTTTAGAGTTAAATTTATTTACAGAGCAGATAACCGCTCTGAATTCCATAGTTATTGACTTTTCTGTATGTCCTCCCAGCGAGGAATATCCACTGTTGATGCGAAGGAGTAGTACTTCAGCACCATTGAAGCGTCAGCGGAAGTAACAGAGCCGTCCAGGTTTACGTCACAGCGTTTTATATGGCTGGGATCGGTGATAGGTGCGCCTCCGGAAGAAGCCTGTGCATACGCTTTAAGGATAAACGAAGCGTCCATAGAGCTTATCATACCGTCCTTATCAGCGTCACCAAGATCCGGGTAATAGGAAATAGTGTAGCTGGCAATAGCCTTGTCGCTGTTGATCGGGTATATTTTTATATTGGCGGAATCGCCCTTAGCAAAGATGTCCGGCAGATAAGACGGTTCAGCAGTGCATCTGGAAGCGATATCCACGACCTCCTTGCTTACCTTGAAATTGCCGTTTGCGTCAGTTTCAGGAAGCTGGGTATTTATAGTTATATATACCGCAAGTCCTGAAAGATCAACATTACCTGCGGCGGAGTAGTACTCCGTTTTCGAGGGCATTTTTTCAAGGGAAATAGTCATTTTCTTGTAAAGTGCCTGAACAGTCATATCGCTGCGGACATTTGAGGTATCACAGCTCCATGAACTAAAACCCACCTGGGTATAGATACCGTCGTAGTACTCCAGGCTGCTCATATCAATACTGTCGAGAGGGGCAGCCTGACCGTCAGCGACAGTAAGTTTAGTCATTACATTTCCGTCGTAATCCAGCACTGTAACGGTATGTACGGCTGCATCAGCAGCATTAGCCGCATAAGGAACACCAGCGCACACAAGTGCAGCAGCGCAGATCAACGAGGAGACAATTCTTCTAATCATCATACATTTCCTCCATTTCCCCTTTAAGGCAGCAGATCTGAAAGCCTTCGGGCATATCAGTGACCAGTTCTATGTAGCAGCTATAAGGAAGCCTGCAATTTATAAGATCGACCACTAAAAGAGCGCCGGTATCGGTATCATAGAACATCAATGCATAGATCACTACCTCAGTAGTATAGGCTTTTTCAGCAACTTTTGCCGCCAGTTTACGGCTTTTAGCGAGCAAGTCCCAGACGTGCATATATTCGATAAAGCCGCCGCAAACGTTATTATAGTAGATGTCAACATACTGTCTGTACACAAACACAGCACTGTCACCTCCACAGATCAGGAGTTGTTGTTGTCCTTCTGTTCACGTTTTTTCCGGAGTTTAGCGGAGGATATCCTGTAAGTTATGATACCCACGCTCACGAAAACGACAGTGAACAGCAGTATAAAAATAAGTGCAAGAACGCCGTCAGAGATAGCCGCCTCAGCGACAGTAACATCAGTTATCAGTGAGATCATAGGTGACCTCCTCATTTGACAGAGCCAGATCAATGAGTTTACCGTAGAATCCGGCAGGATTGAGCATAATGCGGCTGCCTATAAGTTCAGCCTGTTCCCTGTTCGGGGCATACAGCTTCAGTTCCATAAGGTCATCACCCACGTCCAGGCATCTCAGATGAACATAGCAGCCCTTTTCCAGGGGTATATACTCTATCTTGATCTCCTGCTCATACTTCATTCTTGTGAAGTAGCGCAGAGCCGCAAGAACCAGCTTGTCCCGGTAGGATTTTGGTGCATAGTTTTTCAGCTCCTTAGCGCACGCCTTTCCCTTTGGCAAAAGGACGTACACATCGCAGCCGTTTTCGTCCTTTTCGACCCGGATATGGTCATTTGAAAGGAGAAAATCGAGAGATTCCTGGTAATAGAAATAGTTGATGAATCCGCTATTTATAGCGATCTCATAAAGCTGATCAGGGCTGACAGGTCTTTCTATCTTATAAAGGAGATAGCAAAGAAGGATATTCATTGTAGGAACGTCCTGGATCTCCGTATCAGCCATTTCTGACATTTTCTGGATATTAGCGTCTTGCATGGGTATCACCTCTAACAGAAATTGGGGTAATCGAGCATATTAGAGAGTACAGCAATATTCACAGCCGCTTCAACGCATGGAACAGCCTTGGGAACGATGCAGGTATCCTGCTCGCTGTCATGTTCTGCTCTCACGGGATTGAAGGCAGCTTTCAGTGTTACCGGCATACCTGAAGAAATACCGCCGAGTATACCACCGTGGTGGTTAGTTTTAGTAACTACATGACCATGGGAATCAATGAAGAAATCGTCGGTATTCTGGCTGCCGATCATTTTAGCGGCATCGAATCCAGCGCCGAACTCCAGTCCCTTAACTCCGGGAATACCGAAGATAAGCTGAGCGATATTGTTCTCCAGTCCGTCAAAAACCGGCGAACCAACGCCAGCAGGGATATTAACGGCAGCGCACTCAATGATACCGCCGAGAGATTCCCCGGCATTGCGTGCTTTTCCGATATCCTCAAGCATGAGCCAGCCTTTTCTGTCATTGATGACAGGGAAGTCCTTGGAGCGGATGCCGAGGATACCGTCCCGGTCGATCCTTACAGGGTCGAAGGGGTTGTCCTTGATGTTGTGGATCTGAGCGATATGAGCGCCGACGAAAATACTTCTCCTCTGGAGTATCTGAGCGCAGACCGCACCTGCAAAGCAAAGGGGAGCAGTAAACCTGTCCGTAAACTTGCCCAGTTCTTTGACATTGCTGAAACCTCTGTAGCGCAAAGCACCGGTATAGTCACCATGACCCACACGCTGCTGCATTGAGATATCCGGCTTATTTTCCACCTGGCGATCGGCATTTACGTTCTGTATAAAAGCGCACAAAGGGCCGCCGGAGATATGGTCATTGAGAATACCGGACATAATGCGAGGCAGGGGAGTTTTCCGAGATTTGTAACCGCAGGTGGCAGGAAGCCTTCTGTCCATAAAGCGGCGTATTTCCTCCGGGTCAATGAACTCTCCCACAGGCAGCCCGTCGATAGTCACACCGATAACAGGGCTGTTGGTTTCGCCAAAAATAGAGATCGAAATGCGGTTATTCCAGATTGATGACATTTACCTTACCTCCGAGATTTGAGTAGTCAGTGAAGAAATCCGGATAGGATTTTTCAGCAGCTTCAGCGCCCTTGATGACCACGTCACCATCGCAGCCAAGTGCCGCAACAGCCGCAGCCATAACGATGCGGTGGTCGCCGTAGCTATCCACAACGCCGCCATGAAGTCTGCCGGAAGGCTGGATAATAAGTCCGTCGTCGGTGACAGACACATTACCGCCCAGCGAATTGATAAGAGCAGCCGCAGATTCCAGACGGTCGCTCTCCTTGATTTTAAGGCGTTTCGCATTGAATATTACGGACTTTTCCGAACCGTAAGCTGCTAATACAGTCAGTATAGGCACAAGGTCGGGAATGTCCGAACAATCAGCGCTGAAACCCTTAATACTATTATTATAGCATACTTTTTCAATAATTTCAAGAATTTTCTTGTCTCCCTGGACACTTTTTTTATTAAGATTGCCAATTTCAACATCAGAGCCGATAGCGTTAGCAACGAAGAAGAACGCAGCCTGTGAGTAATCGCCCTCAACACGACAATCGTGGGGACGATACTTCTGACCGCCGGGGATAAAGAAACCGCTTTCAGTCTCAGTGATCTCGATGCCGAATCCCCTGAGCATATCGGTGGTAATATCCACATACGGGCGGGATTCCAGATGAGATGTAAGGACGATCTCAGAGTCCTCCTGAGCCAGCGGCAAAGCGAAAAGCAGACCTGTTATGAACTGCGAGGAAACGTCCCCCTCGATCTCGTATCTTCCGCCTCTGAGCCGACCGGTGATATTATATGGCATCGTACTGGTCAGGAAATTCACGCCGTTTTTGGAGAGTTCACGGGTGTAAATGTCGATAGGGCGGTGGGGGAGTCGTCCCCTGCCAATAAACTCGGCTTCTGCGCCAAGGACCGCAGCTACAGGTATAACGAACCTAAGCGTCGAACCGCTTTCGTTGCAGTCTATGGAGCATTTTCCTGCGGGAACTGATGAGATGCCTCTTACTGTTACGGTACTGCCGTCTACAGCAAATTGTGCGCCCAGTGCGGACATAGCTTCGATAGTAGCAGTAATGTCCTTGGACATAGTAACACCGGTAATTGTCGATGTACCGTCGGCTAATGCGGCAGCTATGATAGCTCTGTGAGCGCAGCTTTTTGATGCAGGTATATCAAGGTGTCCATGAAGCGTGGACGGACTGATGCGAATATCCATAACTTAGCCCTCCATAAGTGAATCAAATTCTGCGACGGTAACTTTGCGTATCTGAGCGTCGCCTATCTCCGGGCAAACGATGTAGCTTATCGACGCAGCTTCACGCTTTTTGTCCTTGGAGCAGAACGGCAGGAGTTCACTCATAGGAGCGTCTGAGCCAGTCGGCAGACCGTATTTCCTTACGCATTCCTCAAGGCGGTCAGCAACGATTTTATCCGCAAAACGTCGTGTAATTATGCACATTCCGGCAGCTACAGCCATACCATGAGTGATGCCAGTATAGTTGTGCCAAGCCTCGATAGCGTGACCAATAGTGTGCCCAAAATTGAGTATCATTCGCTCGCCCTTATCAAGCTCGTCATGCTCCACTACAATGCGCTTGATGTTGATGCAGGCGTATACCATTTCGTCCATAACCTCATCAATGTCAGAAAGCTGATGAGCAGCGATGAGATCAAAAAGGCGACTGTCACGGATCATGCCATATTTTATAGCTTCACCCATGCCGTCAGCCAGGAACTCAGGCGTAAGTGTACTGAGAGTATTACTATCGCAGATAACGAGGGCCGGCTGCTTGAATGCGCCTACCAGGTTCTTTCCGCCCTTGATATCAACGGCAGTTTTTCCGCCTACTGATGAATCTATCTGAGCCAGCAGGGAAGTTGGTATCTGTACAAACTCAATGCCACGCAGGAAAGAAGCAGCCGCAAAGCCTGTAATATCGCCAACTACGCCTCCACCCAGCGCAATGAGGAAATCGCTGCGGGTGATATTTTTTTCACAGAGAAAGTCGAAGATATTACTAAGAGTAGAAAGATTCTTTGACTGTTCACCGTTAGAAAAAACAAACAAATCAGCAGAAATTCCGCATTTTTCCAGGGATCTCAAAACTGTGTCCGCATACAAAGGTGCAACATTGTCATCGCTTATAATAACAGCTTTTTTAGGCGGCAGAACCTCAGAAATAAGTTCACCGCACCTTGAAATACAGCCACGTTCAATAACAACGTCGTAAGGGTGACTTGTATTTACTCGAATTTTCTTCATAATATCTTCTCCAATCTAAACAAAAAAACGCTGCTGAGAACTGGCTGTCAGGCGGCGTTTATGTCACATATAAGTCCCTTGAACGGGACGATCATCGCAACGGGTCCTGAATAACTATTCGCTAATAATTATACCATATTTGCATCTTAATGTCAAGAATATATCTTTGAATGATATAATTAATTATTCTCAGCAAATCCCAGAAAAGAATCTATGCGACAGGCTGCAAGGAATCAGCAAAAAAAAACGCAGCAAATTAATACTGCCAATCAATCCTGCACTAATAATTGCACCAAACTTCTATTTGGTGCAATTATATTTCAGAAATTTTCATACTCCCCTTACGCATATTTCTTGACATAATTTTCTCTTTGTGCTATAATCTCAACAAAGGAGAAATCGCATGAATACTATTATTATCGCAATCATAATCGGCATTCTCATCATCGCTGTTTTTGCTGCATTATCCCGTGGCGGCAAAGAGAGTTATCCGTACCATAAGAAATATCTGCTTACTAAGAATGAATATTATTTTTACAAAAAGCTTGAAACTGCCGTTGCGCCGTTTGGATACCAGATTTTGGCTAAAATCCGCCTTGCTGACCTTATCGAGGTGGATTCAGGCATTGAGAACTGGCACAGATATTTCAGTAAAATCAGTTCTAAGCACATTGATTTCGCAATTGCCGACCATATGAAAGTTCTGCTGCTTATAGAACTTGACGACAGCAGTCACCAGCGTCCTGACCGTCAGGAACGGGACATTTTCGTTAATAATGCACTTGAAAAAGCCGGATATACGCTGATTCGCACCAATGGTGAACTTGATGAGATCGTTAAGGAACTCAGGTCTGCGTCACGGCGTGGCTGAATGGAGGTCTAACATGAAAACTATAAACTGGGGCATCATCGGCACTGGCAGGATCGCCCACACGTTTGCCGATGCACTCGAAAATACCGAAAATGCGTGTCTTAAAGCAGTTGCATCACGCAGTCTTAAAAAAGCGCAGGATTTCGCCAAAAATCACGGATTTCAAAAAGCTTACAGCAGTTATAGTGAACTTGCGCAGGACACTGATATTGACGTGGTTTACATTGCAACACCAATGGCATCACACTATAACGACACGCTTCTTTGCCTGAATAGTGGCAGAAATGTACTTTGTGAAAAATCTATCAGTCTCAATTCCGAACAGCTTTTCCAGATGCACGACCTTGCACAGCAAAAGAACCTGTTCTTCATGGAAGCTATGTGGATGAAGTGCCGCCCTGTATTCCTCAAAGCAAAGGAATGGGTGAATTCCGGAAAAATCGGAGAAATTCGCTATATCAAGGCGGATTTCAGCAATTTCGTTTCCTATGACCCTAACGACCGGCTTTTCAGACCAGACTGCGGCGGCGGGGCACTCCTCGATCTGGCTGTCTATCCCCTCACCTTCTCCCACGCTTTTCTCGGCGTACCGGACGAAATCGTTTCCAGTGCCAATATCCGCAGCGGTATTGATGTTAGCAATTCTATCCTGCTCAGGTACAAAAACGGCGCTTTTGCATCGCTGGATTCCGGCTTTGAGGTTCAGCTTTCCAATAACGCTGTTATTGCCGGTACTGAGGGTATCATTAGTTTCGGGAATTGGTTTCACTGCACCGATCATGTCACTCTCACTGACCTTTACGGCAACGTTCTGGAGGACTTCATCTGCGAGAACGAGGTCAACGGTTACGAATATGAGGTCTGTGAAGTTCAGCGCTGTCTTAGTGAAGGTATGCTGGAAAGTCCGCTTGTGCCGTACTCCGGAACTTGTGATGTTATGCGGATAATGGACGAATGTCGCAGACAATGGGGATTGGTTTTCCCAGGTGAATGACTCCCCTGTTCACAAAAAACCAAATTGTTATTAAACACTAACAATGTTGATGCGGTTTTTTATTTTAAATATAGTTAGTATTTACAAACTTAATTGAATATCCCCTGCTCTCCATTGACAAACTATTCTTTAAGTGGTATGATAATTACGGTTAGAATATGCTAACCATAGAATAAATCATGCAGACTCCTTTCCTGCATACGGAAACTGTCTCCCATTGAGGC
>CAMOEP010000072.1 GCA_946612185.1 uncultured Ruminococcus sp. | reverse complement strand
CTCTTGGCTTGGTCGATTTTTTATAACCTCCCTGTTTGGACATTCCCTCAAGCTGACACAGCTTGATTTTTGGAGAAGAATGTGGTAGAATAGTAGTAACAATTATACGGAGGTCATTATTGTGATTTATGTTACTGGTGATACACACGGAGATATCGACCGCTTCAAAGACTCCCAGATGAAAAAACTGGGGCGGGACGATACACTTATTATCTGCGGCGACTTCGGCTTCTTCTGGGACGGCTCTAAAAAAGAACAGCAAATGCTCAAAAAACTCGCCGCCAAACCCTATACCATCGCTTTCGTTGACGGCTGTCACGAAAACTTCGATATGCTGGAAAAGTTCCCCGAATCTGAATGGAAAGGCGGTATGGCAAGGGTCATCGAACCTAATATCGTCCACCTTATGCGTGGTCAGGTGTTTACTATCGAGGGCAAGAAAATCTTTACCTTCGGCGGCGGTCACAGCCAGGATATCGACTTTCGCAAAGAAGGCGACTGGTGGGAACGTGAACAGCCTAACCACGAGGAAATTATGGAAGCCGTCCGCAACCTCAACGCCAACGACGGCAAGGTTGACTACATCATTACCCACGAACCCCCTGCCTCTCTCAAAGAGTGCCTGGGTGTGGACGTTTTCGAGCGGCTGGAAGTCCACGCCTTCTTCGAGGAAATTATCCGAACCTGCCAGTTCGAGAAGTGGTTTTTCGGAAAATGTCACATCGACAAGCATATCCCCATAAAGTTCTACGCCCTTTTCAACAACGTTACACCGCTGTATTCCAAGAAATAGTAAAAATTCTTCCATATTCTTTGCATTGATTTAACTAAGTTCATCTGCTATAATAGAATTATCCCAAGGGAGGGAAATTCAAAAAGGAGGAAACGAACCATGTGCGATATCTTTCAGTTACTGTGCAGACTCTTTAATTGCTGCTGCCGTTAAGTGAACTTTTTTCGTGGGAGAACCTTTTCTGAAAACAGTTCTCCCATGAAGCAATTCACAAAACCTTAAAAAATTCCCCCTGTTACGTCATTTTCAGCTTGTCATGGTGACCTGCTTTTAATGCACGGTATCAGGGGGGATTTTTTGCTGAAAATCAGCCGATAGTAATATATTTGTCCAGGAGAACGATAAAGTCAAATGAATTTATTTTATCATTGCCGTCCACGTCTGCCCTTTCGGACTGCTCCTTGCTGAACTTCTCCTTGCCAAGCAGATAATTCTGCATCGCTACGCCGTCTGCGATATTTACAACGCCGTCGAGGTTCACGTCGCCCATAAGCAGAGCCGGAGTATCACCGCCTACAGTCACCTCAGCCATTGAGGGCTTAACGTCGCTCCACCAGTCCCAGGGGTTGCCCTCACGGTACTTGTCCGCAGCCTGTGCGCCAGTCCATGTGAAAACGTTGTCGTAGAGATGCCCCTCGTCGTAGTACCAGTGAGCAAGGGCGATAATTTCGTCGGGGTAGTTTTTGTAGTAGCCGTCGTTGTCGCCGGTGTAGTCGCACCAGCCGGTGTTGAAGCCTTTGAGAGCGCCACGGACTACCTGGTAGCCTTCCAGTCCCTCCTGGTTAATACCGATCTCGACAAAGTGCAGTATTTTGCGGATTCCCATATGATTGGAAATGATAGCGTCGTAGAAAGTGGAGGGCGAGAGGGAGTACTGGAACATTTCCGGTACGTTGTCCTCTGGCATGAAGGTAGGGTCGCAGTCGGCAAAGGCAGTAACGGCGGTCTGGAGTGTACCGTAGGCGTGGGCGGAACTTACACCGAAGCCCTGAGCCTGAGCGGTTTCGATGTCAGCGCCGTCGCCGTTTCCGCCGAGGGTGGACTCTCTCGAACCCACGCCCAGGAAGAGTGCATAGACCTTTTCACGGTCAGTTTCGCCAAGGCGGACTTTGATGAGATCCCAATGCTCGTCGATTTCCTTGTAGAGGGCGTACTTGACCTCCTGAACGGACATAGCGTGGTTTATAGCCCTTATTTCCGCCTCGGAAGCGTCCGCCGGGGTATTGCGTTCGCCGTAGTTGAAGGGGTTGCCAACGCCCTCGGTCTGGACGTTGCGGCTTGGGTCGTGGGCGCAGTTTTCGTCTGCAAAAGCTGGGAAACTTGCTTGCAGGAGGAGAACTCCGGTTGATAGTGCAGCGATAAGTGCTGCGGCTTTTTTCTTTAACATATCATCACCTCAAAAAAATTATTGACAATTCAAGTATATCACAATCCCCCAAAAAAATCAAGCAAGCTGCGTCAGCTTGACCACATATCACGTTGACGCTCGTGAACTCGCTTACTTTGGCAGAACATCACATTTTTCCGTCGCTCAACCAAGCTGTGCCAGCTTGACCGCCCCCACGTTGTCGCTCGTGAACTCGCTTACTTTGGCAGAACATCACATTTTTCCGTCGCTCAACCAAGCTGTGCCAGCTTGACCGCCCCCACGTTGTCGCTCGTGAACTCGCTTACTTTGGTAGAACATCTCATTTTGCCGTCGCTCAACTTAGTTTTCAATGGTACAAAATTCTATTCAAGAAATTCTGTAAACTGCCGCTTTACAATTCTACCGGTGAACTTAGTACCAAGCAGAATAAGGTTGAGCGACGTACAAAGCCCCGTTTCTAAAAAGTGAGCGAGAGAATCGAGCGTCAACGTGGGTACGGTCGAGCTGGTTCAGCTCGTACAAAGTTGTTAAAAAGTTATCAGTCTTTTTATTCAGAATCACTTGCATCAATGTCCCAAATCATTTATAATATAATAGTATGGGTTATTGAGTAGAAAACTAAATATATTGCAAAGGAGAGTTATATGAAAAAACTTAACGGCATCAAGCTGAAACACCGTAAGAATACCGAGAACTGCGCTACGGTTGATTTCCCCGTGCCTGCTGAGGTCATTCTGCCTATGTCGATGCACATGGGCGCTCCCTGTCAGCCGCTTGTTAAAAAAGGCGATACCGTTCTTGTTGGTCAGAAGATCGGTGACTGCGACGCTCCGTTTTCCGTCCCCGTTCACTCCGGCGTTTCCGGTACTATCTCCGATATCATCGACTACCAGACCCCCATGGGCGCTGTCTGCAAGGCGGTAAAGATCCAGACCGACGGAAACCAGACCATTTCCCCTGATGTGAAACCTCCGGTCATCACCGACAAGGACTCCTTCATCAAAGCTGTCCGGGAAAGCGGCTCATGTGGTCTTGGCGGCGCTGGTTTCCCCACACATATCAAGCTTAACCCCAAAACTCCCATAGATACGCTGATAATCAATGCTGCGGAGTGCGAGCCGTACATCACCGCCGACTACCGGGAAATGCTGGAATGTCCATCGGATATAATCGGAGGAATAAATCTGGTAAAGTCAATACTCGGCATAAAACAGGCAAAAATGGCTATCGAAGCCAATAAGCCCGAAGCTATAAAGAACTTCACTGAAATGGCGGCAAACGACGACACTATCGACATCGTGACCCTGCCCTCGGTGTACCCACAAGGCGCTGAGAAGGTCATCATCTACAATTCTACCGGCAGAATAGTTCAGGAGGGGCAGCTCCCTGCTGACCAGGGCGTTATCGTCATGAACGTGTCAACTGTAGCTTTCCTGTACCGCTATATGCAGACCGGTATGCCGCTGGTCACAAGGCGGCTGACTATCGACGGAAACGCCGTAGGTGAGCCAAAAAACGTCCGGGCGATAATCGGCACGCCGTTCATTGAACTTTTGAACTTCTGCAAGACCGACATCGACAGCATACGCAAACTCATCGGCGGCGGCCCTATGATGGGAATGTCCGTGCCTGACATAAATATGCCCGTGGTCAAGACTTCAAATGCGCTTCTGGCGATAAAGACCTACGACGAGCGTAAAACTTCAAGCTGTATCCGCTGCGGAAGATGCGTGAACGTCTGTCCACTGGGACTTATGCCGGCGGAGATCGACAAGGCGTACCGCATACGCAATATCCAGGAACTCAAAGACCTGAAAGTTCTCATGTGCATGAACTGCGGAAGCTGTACCTACGTCTGTCCCGCAAACCGCAAGCTGGCTGAAACAAATCAGCTTGCAAAAGCCCTTATCCCAAGAAAGTGAGGTGCGAAATGGAAAAACTTATCGTATCACCGTCACCCCATGACGAAAACTACATGAAAACCTCCACAATAATGCTGAATGTCATTATTGCCCTTATACCGGCACTTATCGCTGGCTGTATCTATTTCGGTCTGCGCTCGCTGGTGCTGACGGGAGTCTGTATCGGAAGCTGTGTGCTGTTTGAGTACATATGCCGGAAAATGATGAAGCGTGAAAACACTATCGCTGACCTTTCCGCCGTTGTCACCGGACTTATCCTCGCCCTGAACCTGCCCGTTACCCTGCCCCTGTGGATGGCTGTCATCGGTTCATTCGTGGCAATCGTCATAGTAAAGCAGCTTTTCGGCGGAATCGGTCAGAACTTCGCAAACCCTGCAATTACCGCCAGAATCGTGCTTATGGTAAGCTTCCCGGCTGCCATGACAAACTGGGTCGCTCCGTATTGGTACAAGGCTGCGGACGCTGTTTCATGTGCTACACCGCTTGTATTGACCGGAACTACTGATGAGGCACGGAATATAGACCTGTTCCTCGGAAACTGCGGCGGCTGTCTTGGCGAGACTTGCGCTCTGGCGCTGCTTATCGGCGGACTTTATCTTGCCGCAAGGAAGATAATCAGCCTTGCCGCACCGGTTTCCTTTATCGGAATCCTTTTCCTGCTCTCACTCTTTTACTACGATTCGGTGGACTACGCCCTCTACCAGATACTTGCAGGCGGCGTATTTCTGGGAGCGTTCTTCATGGCGACTGATTACGCCACAACTCCCATTACCACAAAAGGCAAGATAGTTTTCGGACTTGGCTGCGGTATCATCACATTCATCATCAGGCAGTTCGGCTCATATCCGGAGGGCGTTTCCTACTCCATACTCCTCATGAACGTGCTTACCCCCTACATTGAGCAGCTTACCCGTACTAAGGTATTTGGTGCAAAGGAGGCGGCTGAGAAATGAAGGAAAACAACATAAAGCCCACGGTGGTACTCACCATTATCTGCGTTGTGGCATCACTTCTTCTGGTGTTCGCCCATGAGCTTACTAAGGAGAATATCGCTCAGCAGAAGGAACTGCGGTTCACTTCCAGCGTGGAGGCGCTTTTCGGCAAGACCGACTGCCGCCTGCTGGACACCACTTTCGGCAGCGATGATGTTGAAGCTATCGCCGTAACTTCAGACGGACGGACTGCCATTCAGGTCTGCACCGACGGCTACTCAAAGGACGGCATCAATATCCTGGTGGGAATCGACGAAAACGGCGCTGTTTCCGGAATCGAATTCGTGTCACTGGGCGAAACTCCCGGTCTTGGCTCGAAAGTAAGGGATATCCCCGAATTCCGCACCCAGTTCTACGGGGCAGATTCGCCGCAGTCAGTTCCATTTGATGCGGTAAGCGGCGCTACATTCTCCTCAAAAGGCATGGAAAAAGCGGTAGTTGCCGCCCTCAGCGTCTACACAAATAACAAGGAGGCGATACTCAATGGCTGAGAAAAAGACCCTCGCTCAGGAAATTTCCAAGGGCATTATCAAGGAAAACCCCACGCTGGTCATGCTGCTGGGTATGTGTCCCACCCTCGCCGTCACCACTCAGGCTATGAACGGCATCGGAATGGGTCTTGCCACAACCTTTGTACTTCTCGGCTCGAACATCGTTATCTCGGCGCTGAGAAAGGTCATTCCCGACAAGGTGAGGATACCGGCGTTCATCGTCATAATTGCCAGCTTCGTTACGCTTATCGGCTTTCTGCTGGAGGGCTTCGTCCCCTCGCTGTACGACAGTCTTGGCATATATCTGACCCTCATTACCGTTAACTGCATAATCTTCGGCAGGGCGGAAATGTTCGCAAGCAAGAACGGCGTTATCGCTTCCGCCTGCGACGCTGTCGGCATGGGTCTGGGCTTCACTATGGCACTGTTCCTCATGGGAAGCGTCCGTGAGATAATCGGCGCAGGTCAGTGGATGGGGCTGAGTATACCGGTTCTCCACGATAACCCGATGCTGCTTTTCATAATGCCCGCAGGGGGATTTTTCACCCTGGGCATGATCATAGCCATTACCAACAAGCTCTCCCGCAAAAAGCCTCCCAAGGAGATCGTGTGCGGCGGCTGTGAGGGCTGTCCAATGGCTGAAAACTGCGGAAAGGGAGGTAGTAACGAATGAAAACAATGCTTGTGATACTCCTGTCCGCCATGCTGACGGATAACTTCGTCCTCTCCAAATTCATGGGAATCTGCCCGTTCCTGGGCGTTTCCAAGAAGCTTGACTCCGCCGCCGGAATGGGCGTGGCAGTAACCTTCGTAATGATATGCGCAACTATCGTTACTTACCCGATACACCACGGTATACTCGTCCCCAACGGGCTTGAGTACCTTGACACGGTGGTGTTCATTCTGGTCATTGCCCTGTTCGTTCAGCTTGTGGAGACTGCCATGAAAAAGACTATCCCGGCGCTTTACAAGTCGCTGGGCGTGTACCTGCCGCTTATCACCACAAACTGCGCAGTTCTGGGCGTTACCGTGCTAAACATCGACAACGGCTACAGCTTCGTGCAGTCTATCGTGAACGCACTGGGCGGCGGTCTGGGATTCATGCTGTCGCTGGTGATATTCTCCGGTGTCCGCCGGAAAATGGAGTACGCCGACATTCCCGAAACTTTCAAGGGCGTACCTGCCACACTCATCGCCGCATCTATCGTGTCCGTCAGCTTCATGGGCTTTTCCGGGCTTTTCAGCTAAGGAGGTTGTGCTATGACTTATCTGATTCCTGCGCTTATCCTCGGCGTTTGCGGACTGCTTGCAGGCGTGCTGCTGACGGTGGCTGCAAAGGTATTTTATGTTAAGGTTGACGAGAGGGTCAGCCAGATAAGCGAGTCGCTGCCCCAGGCGAACTGCGGTGCTTGCGGATTTGCCGGCTGTGCGGACTACGCTGACGCAATCGTTAACGGCGGCGCACCCACGAACCTGTGCCGTCCCGGAGGTGCTGAGGCTGCAAAGAAAATAGCCGGTATTCTCGGAACTGCCGCAGCGGAGGTAGTTCCCATGACCGCAGTAGTCCACTGTAACGGCGACTGCAATGCAACCGGTACGCAGTTCACTTTCGATGGCGTGCAGTCCTGCAAGGCGGTGAAGCGGTTCTACGGCGGAAACGGTCTGTGCAAGTACGGCTGTATCGGACTTGGCGACTGTGCCGCTGTCTGTGAACATGATGCGATAAAGGTAACAGACGGCGTTGCCAGGGTAATTCCCTCGCTGTGCGGCGCTTGCGGACAATGTGCGGCAGTCTGTCCCAATCAGCTTATCAGCATCAAGCCCCTTGCACGGCATATAGATGTACTCTGTTCCTCCGCTGCGAACGGCAAGGCAACAAAGTCCGCCTGCAAAAACGGCTGTATCGGCTGTAAGATGTGCGAGAAGAAATGCCCGAATAGTGCGATAAAGGTGGAGAATTTCCACGCTGTCATCGACTATGAAAAATGCACTTCCTGCGGAGAATGTATGGCGGCTTGTCCGGTCAAGGCGATACATACTTGCGAAAAATAGTTAAGGCAACACCGCACAAAGACTGCCTGAAGCATAAAAAAACGATTCCTCGGAGACTACCGGGGAATCGTTTTTGTTTATTGATATATCAGTAAACCGAAGGCATAGCCTCAGCCTTTGCCACAGCGTCCTCAAGGGACATTCCGGCGAAGTCCTGGGCAGCGAAAAGTCTTCCGTTCCTGCCGTCGGTGAGGAATACGCCTACCACAACGCCGGGAACTGCGCTTTCAGGCGCATTGGGGGCTTTCTCGCCGCCCAGGTCAGTTCTGCACCAGCCGGGGTCGGTGAGACTGAGGATAATGTCGCTTCCCTCGTACTTTGAGCCAAGGTCACGGGTAACTTTGTCCAGCGCCGCCTTACTTGCGGAATAGCCAGCCTGTTCGGGTTCGAGGTTGATTCCGCTGGTTGTATTAACAATGCGTCCGAAGCCAGCCTTTTCCATTTTGGGGAGAAAGTGGTAGCATATCACCATAGGGGCAATAGTGTTCACCTTGAAGCTTATGTCGTAGTCGGACACGGGAGTAGTCAGGTACTCGGTGCGGTATGCGATCTGCAAACCTGCGTTATTGAGGACTATCTCCACGTTAGTACCCTTAGCGTCTATCTCAGCCAGCATAGCCTTAACAGCGTCGATGTCGGAAAGTTCAGCGCCGACAGCATAAGCCTGAACGCCCAGTGCCTTTACTTCCTTCAACAGGCTGTCACAGTGGGAAACGTCACGGCTGTGCAGCACCAGATTGCAGCCCTGTTTAGCCATAAGGACTGCGGCAAGTCTGCCCAGACCTCTGCTTGCGCCGGTGATGAGCGCCCATTTACCTTTAATATCAAGCATAATTATACCTCCGTTATATAGCCGCATTTACAGCGATGTTGTAGATTTCGGTAATATCCTGGGCGGACAGCGCCATATAGCCGCCAGTCCTGCCGCTTCCGATGCCGAACTTGTCCACCAGTGCCGGGATATCCTCAGCTTTAGCACCCAGTTCCTCAAAATTGACAGGCATACCTATCTCACGCAGAAACTTGCGGAAACGGCTGATACCCTCCATAGCTGTCTTTGCAGGGTCATTGAAGTCCATCTGACAGCCCCACACTCTCACAGCCGCCTGAGCGAACCTCATAGGGTCAC
>CAMOEP010000071.1 GCA_946612185.1 uncultured Ruminococcus sp. | reverse complement strand
ACGTCCGTAAAACAGACAAATTTAGTAAAAGAAACGGGCGACTTAAATAATTCACAAAAAGTAAATGTTGTTGCCCTGGTGACTGTGTTAAAAATCGACAGTATGCCTACGGATTTTGCCTTGTCACCAACAAAATTATGCCTGAAAATCTTTACATTCCCCCTATGTGGACAGATTCTAAAACTGACTACCTTGTGTAAACCTGGGTATACTTGTTTTAGGGCGAAAACACGCCGGGTCTGTCAATTCCTTGACAATAAGTCGGAATTGTATTATAATAGTATTATCCCCTAAAACAAAGGAGCAGAAAATATGCTTGAACTTAAAAACGTTTCCTTCACTGCCGGCGGCGACGGCAAGGACGTGGAAATTATCCGTGACCTTAGCCTCAACGTGGCAAGCAATAAATTCATCGTCATTACCGGGCCGAACGGCGGCGGTAAGTCTACCCTGGCTAAGCTTATTGCCGGTATCGAAAAGAATACCGCCGGTCAGATAATCTTCGACGGCACTGACATTACCGATATGTCTATCACCGACCGTGCTAAACTCGGCATAGGCTTCGCTTTCCAGCAGCCTGTAAGATTCAAGGGGCTGACCGTTCTCGACCTTCTGCGCATCGCTGCCGGTAAGACTCTTTCTGTCAGCGAAGCCTGCGAATACCTCAGCGAAGTCGGTCTTTGCGCTAAGGACTATATCAAGCGTGAGGTGAACGCTTCCCTCTCAGGCGGCGAACTTAAACGTATCGAGATCGCTACCGTTCTCGCAAGAAACGTTAAACTCGCCCTGTTCGACGAGCCGGAAGCCGGTATCGACCTGTGGAGCTTCAATAACCTTATCCGCATATTCGAGAAAATGCGTGAGGCTACTAAAGACCGCTCTATCATTGTTATCTCACATCAGGAGCGTATACTCAATATCGCTGACGAGATAATCGTTCTGGCTGACGGCAAGGTTTCCGCACAGGGATCAAAGGACGAGATACTTCCCACTATCATAGGTACTAACTACGCACAGAATCCGTGCGTGAAAATGGCGTGAGGAGGTGCAGCGATGAATATTGATGCAGTACAGAAAAGACTTTTACAGGAGGTCGCTGATCTCCATGACGTTCCGGAGGGCGCTTATAACCTCCGTGCTAACGGCGAATCCGTCGGCAGACAGACTACCGCTAATATCGACATTCAGACAAAAACTGACGTTAGCGGCATTGATATCCGCATAAAGGACGGCACTAAGAACGAAAGCGTTCATATCCCCGTGGTTCTCAGCGAAAGCGGTCTGAAAGAGACTGTTTACAACGATTTCTATATCGGCAACGACTGCGACGTTCTCATTGTGGCAGGCTGCGGTATCGACAACTGCGGCAGTCAGGACTCCCAGCATGACGGAATCCACCGCTTCTTCATCGGCAAGAATTCCAAGGTACGCTACGTCGAAAAGCACTATGGCTCAGGCGACGGCAAGGGTAAGCGTATCCTCAATCCGGTCACTGAACTTTACCTGGACGAGGGAAGCACCGCTGAACTGGAAATGGTTCAGATAAAGGGAGTTGACTCCACTAACAGAACTACCCTGGCTGAACTGAAAAAGGACGCTCGCTTGGTTGTCCACGAGCGACTTATGACCCACGGCGAACAGCAGGCTGCAAGTGTATATAACGTGCAGCTCAATGAGGACGGCTCAAGCGCTGACGTGGTTTCACGCTCCGTCGCAAGAGACTCCAGCTACCAGAAGCTCGACCTGTGCGTTTCCGGTAATGCCGCCTGCTCCGGTCATACCGAGTGCGACTCGATCATTATGGATAACGGCAGGATCTTAGCTGTTCCCTCTCTGGAGGCGAACAACATTGATGCCGCACTTGTCCACGAAGCTGCTATCGGAAAGATTGCCGGCGACCAGCTTATCAAGCTCATGACCCTTGGTCTGACAGAGGCAGAAGCAGAAGAACAAATCATCAACGGATTCCTGAAATAGTAAGCACGACATAACATCGGGGAAGCCTTTCACATGAGAGGCTTCCCCTATTTTTCGCCATTTTTCGGTTATAGATGTTATTTATCACATATTCCTATCGGAATTATAGGAATATCTTTGTGTATTATTACACTTGACGACTGTCTCCTTTTATGCTATAATCATATCATTCCAGTATGAATAGTAGGTTAATAAAAAAGTTCATACCGGTCATCATTCATTTATCAGGAGGTTTTTACTATGAAAAAGTACACTTCAACTATCCTTTCCGCTGCTGTCAGCCTGTTCTCGGCTGTCGCTATAAACACTTTCCTCCACCCTTGTGCCGGTATGATGAAGATGAAATGCGATACTACTGCTCATGTTGCTACCGTCGTTCTGGCGCTGGCTGCCGTTATCAGCATCGTTTCTTTTTTCCTGAAAACTAATGCCGCTAAGCACGTTTTCAATATCATTTCCGGCGCTCTGGGAATCGCACTTCTGTTCGTTCCCCTGCTGGGGGCTTGCGGTATGGCGGATATGCGGTGCAATGTGTACACAATGCCTGCAATACGCATCGCCGGTACTGCGCTTATCCTTATCGCTGCCGCTGCTGAGGCATTTGCTCTGAGGAAGCGGGCGACTGCCGCATGAATACCCTGAAGTACGTTTTACAGGTCATTTCACGAAGCCGGTTCAGAAGCACTATCATATTCCTGCTTTTCTTCGTGACCACCGTCTGTCTGTTCGGTACGGGGCTTTTCACCGGCAACCTGAAAAGCGGCTCGCAGAAACTCTACGGCAGAACTTACGCCGATATGATAGCCGTTCCGGAGGAGTACCTGGACAGCGCTAAGGATATGCTGTTCAAGGGGAAAACCTGCTCCATTATGTTCCGGGGCGACGCTCTTTCGGATATCGGCAGTATCAGCGGCGTTCAGGCAGTCTCACCGCAGCTTTACCTGGAAACCCTCGAACTTAGCTGCTGCTCCGACGGCGGTATACAGGTTGTCGCTTTCGACCCGGATACCGACTTCGCCGTTTCTCAGTGGACTGACTCCGCTAAGGAACTCTCCGGCTATCAGGCACTTGCCGGGTCGGGGGGAAGTCTCCGGAAAGGCGATACTATCATGCTCTTTGACCGGGAGTTCACCGTCACAGACGTTCTCGAAGAAACCGGCATGGGCTACGATAACAGCATTTTTATCCCCTACGATGCCGCTGACGAGATAACTTCCTCCGATAAGTACGAGTTCATGTTCGGTAAGAAGTCCGGACTTGTGTCTATGCTCCTAATCAGAAAACTGCCGGAGACTGATATTAATGACCTATCTCAGCGGATAACGGAGGTTATCAGCGAAAGCGGTGCGAAGGTTTACCCCATCGACGACCTTGCATCCGACCTGCGCAGCCATATCGACTTTATGGCGAAAATGACCGGTATAGTCTCCGGGTTCGCCGTGGTCATCGCAGCAGTCGCACTTTTCGCAATGGTCACGCTCTCTTTCCACCAGCGCAGACGTGTTGCCGGAAGCATGATATCCGCAGGCTGCCCACGGGGAAAAGTTCTCCGGCTGTTCCTTTCGGAATACCTCACACTTTTCGCTGCCGGTGCTGCTGCCGGAATAGTCCTGGTATGTATATTCCTGCTGCCCCTTCATGAGGAACTTAAATCCGCTCTGGATATGCCCTACAAGCTTATCTCCCCTGCCGGCGCTGTATCACTGGCGGCTCGGACTTTAGGCATAGACCTTGCAATGCTTGCGGCAGCGGTATCGTTCACTTTCGCCGGTATCCTCAGAACCGAACCGGCTTTGCTTATGGAGGAACAGGTATGATAAAGGGTCAGAATATTACCAAAACTTTCGGTGACTCCGGTCTGCACTCTATGGATATATCCGTCGGAAAGGGCGAAATGATAGGTCTGGCAGGTGCATCTGGCTGCGGAAAATCCACCCTGCTGAATATCCTCACCGGTATGCTCCGCCCGGACTCCGGGACTGTGACTATCGCCGGCGACGATATCTACGCTCTCTCCGAGAAGAAGCGTACCGCTCTCCGGGGGAACGTTATCGGCTACGTTATGCAGAAAAACTCCCTGCTGCCGGAACTTACCGTGATGCAGAACATTCTGTTCCCGGCGCATATGGCAGGAAAGTCACCCACGGAAATAAAGGCGCAGGAACTTGCGGAGCGCCTGTCCATTACCGGGCAGCTAAGTTCCTATCCGGCGCAGATATCAGGCGGCGAGTACCGGCGTGTGATGCTGGCAAGGATACTGATGCTTGATACCCCGATAATAGCCGCCGACGAGCCTACCTCAAACCTGGACAGGGAAAGCGCTCAGATAGTCCGGGATATGCTTTTAGATGCCAACAAAAACGGCACTACGATAATTACCGCCTCCCACGACCCGCTGCTGCTGGAAAGCGCTGACAGAGTGGTGGAAGTCGGCTGAATATACTAGGGCGTGTTGACACTAAAATAATATGCGGATTTTTGAGATGATTTTGTTCCGTTCAAGGCAAAAATCCGCAGGCGGGCTGTCGCCCGGCAAGGATTTTTAACGACGAACGGGGCAAAATCAGCCAAAAAGACGCGTGTTAGGCTTAGTGTCAACACGCCCTAAGGAGATGTTATTATGGAAAAGGAAAAAATACTGAGAAGCTGCGCTGACTGCGGCGTTATGAACTGCCTGAACAGAAACAGCAAGTACCCTGAGTTCTGTCCCACAACTGAGCTGACTGAGGAGGAGATCGAGCAGGTAGTCAACCTCTACATCAACAGCCGCATCAACAAAAAGGTAGCCGTTGCTGCCGCTGAGATAGAGGGCGAATTCTACGGCAAGTACACCAGAGTTGAGGAAATAATCGAGTTCGCAAGACGTATCGGCGCTAAGAAAATAGGTATCGCCACCTGTGTAGGACTTATGGAGGAAAGCCGCATTTTCGCCCGTATCCTCCGTCTGAACGGCTTCGAGGTGTACGGCATCGGCTGTAAGGTCGGCTCATGCAATAAGACCGATATCGGCGTTCGTGAGGAATACACCTGCATCACCGGTAAGGTTATGTGCAACCCTATCATGCAGGCGAAACTCCTGGCAAAGGCTAAGGTTGACCTGAATGTGGTGGTGGGACTTTGCGTCGGTCACGACAGCCTGTTCTACAAGTACGCAAAGGGTCTGACTACCACCCTCATCACTAAGGACAGAATGCTTGCACACAATCCTGCCGGTGCGCTTTACCAGGCAAGGGCTTACTACAAAAAACTGCTTCACGCACCTGTTGGCGCTGACCTTGACAGGTCTAAGCTTTCTCCCGGTGCTGATACTGAGGATAAGGAGTAATATAATATGAATAAACTAAAGGCTCTGCTTCCGCTTATTTCTGCGGCGGCGGCTGAGATAGTGGCTCTGGCTGTGCCGGATTCCTCCCTGCACCAGAAGTCCGCTCACCCCTATTTTGCGTACCTCATCGCTATTGTCACTGTGGTATACTACATAGCTGCGATATTATACGCACATTCTGTGAAGAAAAGCGGGAAAGTTCCCGATAATCCGCCTTTCTACAGGGCGACCTTCGTGGCTGGTGCTGTGCTTTTCTTCAATCTGCTGAATCTGGTCACTGTTAAGCTGGCACTCCTGCCCACCCTTTACTTCCCCTCGCTGGACAGAGTTTTCGGCGCACTGGTGGAGGACAGGGAACTTATCTTAAAGTGCATCGGCTTCTCCCTCAGTCTGCTTATAAAAGGCGTTCTGGGCGGACTTATCCTGGGCTTCTCCATGGGCATCGCCGTAGGATTCAGCAAGACTGCTGCCTACTGGATGAACCCCATTATCCGTTTCCTCGGCCCTATCCCCTCCACCGCCTGGATACCGGTTCTGCTGGTGCTTTTCTCAAAGGCAAGCAGCGCAAGTGCTTTCATCATCGGAATATCGGTATGGTTTCCCACTACCGTGCTTACCTCCAGCGGTATCTCAAATGTCAAGAACTCATACTTCGAGGTGTCCTCAACTCTGGGCGCTAAGGGTATCCACAAAATATTCAAGATAGGCGTTCCGGCGGCTATGCCAAGCATTTTCCTGGGACTTTTCAACGGCATCTGCGGTTCATTCGTTGCACTTATGACCGCTGAGATGATCGGCGCTAAGTACGGCATTGGCTGGTACGTCAACTGGCAGAAGGATATGATGGCGTACTCGAACGTTTACGCCGGACTTATAGTAATAGCCGTGCTTTTCTACCTTATCATCACCCTCCTTTTCAAGGTTCGTGACAAGGTTCTGGGCTGGCAGAAGGGAGTGATAAAATGGTAGGATATATCAGATTCGAGGGTGTGAAGAAGAATTTCGTCACCCTTGAGGGTGAGACAGTCAACGCTCTCAGCGGTGTTGACCTGGAGATAAAGAAGGGTGATTTTGTGTGCCTGATCGGTCCTTCCGGATGCGGAAAATCCACCATGCTCCGCCTGCTTGCAGGTCTGGATACTCCAACTGAGGGCAGCATATTCATCAATGATACAAAAGTCACAAAGCCAAACTACGACAGAGGACTGGTTTTCCAAGACCCCAACCTGTTCCCCTGGCTGAATATCTACGATAATATCTCATTCGGTCTGAAGGTACGCAAGCTTTTCGGTGAGCGGAAAAAGGACGTAAATGAATTTATCGAACTTGTTGGTCTGAAGGGCTTTGAGAAATCGTTCCCCCACCAGCTTTCCGGTGGTATGTGCCAGAGAGCGTCACTTGCAAGGGCGCTTATCGGTCACCCCCAGGCGCTCCTCCTTGACGAGCCGCTGGGCGCTCTGGACGCTTTCACAAGAATGAATATGCAGGACGAACTGCTCCGAATCAAGAAGGAGCAGGATATGACAATGATAATGGTCACCCATGATGTTGACGAAGCAGTATACCTGGCTGATAAGATAGTTGTTATGACTCCCCGTCCGGCAAAGATAGAGAGTATCATCGACGTGAAGCTTTCTCAGCCCCGTGACAGAAATAATCCTGAGTTCATCAGGCTCAGGAGCGAGATCCTGCAAATCCTCGACTTTGCAGGCAAGGAAAAGGAAGTCGAGTATACTATTTAAAGGAGTAATCGAAATGAAATTTACAAAAATTACAGCAGCTTTTGCGTCACTGGCTCTTATGTTCTCTGCGGTATCCTGCGGAAGTCAGCCGGCTGAAAACGGCAGCGGCGATGCTTCATCATCAGGCAGCGACGAATACGTTCTCAAGATAGGCGAGGCTCAGGGTGCGCTCTGCCATGCGCCTTTACAGGTGGCTATGGAGAAGGGCTATCTGGACGAGGCTGGCATCAAGTGGGAGCGTGTTGACTTCGGCAAGGGCGATATCCAGGCTGCCCTGGGAGCAGGCACTATCGACTGCGGCTTCGGTCTTATCGGCAAGTTCGTCCAGCCTATCGACAACGGTCTGAACATGGTCATCACCGCCGGTATGCACACAGGCTGCACCAAGCTTCTGGTAAAGAAGGACTCCGGCATCAATACCGTTGCTGACCTGAAAGGCAAGAAGATAGGCGTTTCCTCACTTGCCGGTTCTGAGGCAGTTACCGCAAAGCGCCTTCTGTACTCAAACGGCTTCGACATAAGCGCCGACAGCAGCGATATCGAGTTCCTGGTGTACTCAACAGTTGACCAGCCTATCGCTCTCCAGAACGGCGCAGTTGATGCGATATGCACCCCTGACCCTATCGCTACTCAGGCGGAACTTGAGTACGACCTGCTTCCCCTTCTGGATACCGCAAAAACCGAGCCTTACGCTTCTGAGTACTGCTGCGTAACATTCGTTTCCAACGAGCTTGCCGAGAAGCACCCGGATATTGCAGCTAAGTTCACAGATGCCTGCCTGAAAGCTTCCGCATGGGTGGCTGCTAACCCGGACGAGACTGCGCAGTTGCAGGTGGAGAAGAATTACGTCAGCGGCGACCCGGCTGCAAATGCTGAGATACTCAAAAGCTATGAGTTCATTCCCAGCGTTCAGGGCGGATACGATGCCCTTGTGAACGTTGCAGGCGAGCTGAAGGAGATCGGTATGCTGAACGATTCCACCGACGTAAATGACCTTGTAGAGCGTTCATTCAAGCGCTTCGACGGTGTGCCTGATTCCTATACCTGGTCAGGTGACAGCTTCACTTCCGTTCAGTAAGTTTCCCCTAAGTGTGTTCATAAAAATATGCCCCGGAGCATCTCATAGGGAGTGCTTCGGGGCATTGCATTATATGAATCTTAGTCAGCCATGAATACGCTGAATGCCTTATATGCCTGATAAATGTCAAGCTTGGAGATTATCTCGAAAGGTGCGTGCATTGACAGAACGGGTACGCCCATATCAATTGTGTCCACGTTCAGGTTAGCGATGTAAGCTGCAACTGTTCCGCCGCCGCCTTCGTCAACCTTGCCCAGTTCGCCGGTCTGCCAGATAACGTTCTTGCCATCCATAAGTCTCCTTATCTTGCCTGCGAACTCTGCTGATGCATCGGAAGTGCCGGACTTTCCTCTTGCACCGGTGTACTTTGTGATGCAAACGCCCTTGCTGACGTATGCGGCATTGCGGCGCTCGTTTACTTCCGGGTAATTGGGGTCGAATGCGGCGTTAACGTCTGCGGACAGGCACTCTGATGCGGAGAGGACTGTTCTTCCATCTGAACCTAAGTCCTCCGCCAGGTCAGCGATGAAGTATTTCAGGTAAGCAGAGCGCAGACCTGTATTACCGTCGCTGCCGGTCTCCTCCTTGTCGGTGAGTACAGTAACAGTTGTGTGTACCGGGTTCTCGCAGTTCAGGGCAGCCATAAGTGCCGGGTATGAACAGCAGCGGTCGTCGTGACCATAGCCGCCGA
>CAMOEP010000070.1 GCA_946612185.1 uncultured Ruminococcus sp. | reverse complement strand
AATGCATACAGCACTAAAAGTCCTGAATAATTCAGGGCTTTTTTATTTGACAAAATACCTGTGCTATGCTATAATAGATGTGTATGTATGCGTCACAGATGAGACGTTAAAATTTAAGCATTAAAGGTGATGAAATGAAAACTGTTTACACTTGCTTTTGCACTGATGTGATCCATGAGGGTCATATGAATATTATCCAGCAGGCTCAGAAGTACGGCAGGGTCGTTGTGGGTATCCTCAGCGACGAGGCTATGATAAAGTACAACCGCTTTCCCACAATTTCTTTCGAGGAAAGACTGGAGCTTGCAAAGAATATCCCCGGCGTTGATGAAGTCATCGTCCAGGACACTGTTCTCTACGACAACGTTATCGACCAGCTTCACCCTGACTACGTTATCCATGGCGATAACTGGCTCTCAGGCCCGATGAAGGCTATCCGTGACAGAGTCGAGAAGAAGCTGGGCGAGTACGGCGGCGAGATAATCGACGCTCCCTACACCTACAACGAAAACGTTAAGCGAATTGATATGCAGATCAAGGAAAAGCTGATGATGCCTGAATTCCGCAGAAAGCGCCTGAAACAGGCTATCAGCCTCCGTGGACTTATCAAGGCACTGGAAGTTCACAGCGGTCTTACCGGTCTTATCGCTGAAAAGACTTACGTCGAGAATGACGGCGAGTTCGACCAGTTCGACGCTATGTGGATATCCTCCCTCTGCGACTCTACCGCTAAGGGCAAGCCCGATATCGAGCTTGTTGATATGACTTCCCGTTTCCGCACTATCGAGGACGTTATGGAAGTTACCACAAAGCCTATTATCTTCGACGGCGATTCAGGCGGACTTGCTGAGCATTTCGTTTACACCGTTCGTTCACTGGAGCGTATGGGCGTTTCTGCGGTTATCATCGAGGACAAGATCGGTCTGAAGAAGAATTCACTGTTCGGTACTGAGGTAAAGCAGACTCAGGACACTATCGAGCATTTCTGCGAGAAGATCAAGGCTGGTAAGAAGATTCAGCTTACTGAGGACTTCATGATAATTGCCCGTATCGAGAGCCTTATCCTTGAGCAGGGTATGGAGGACGCTCTCACAAGAGCATTTGCCTACGTTGAAGCCGGCGCTGACGGTATCATGATACACAGCCGCCGCAAGACTCCTGACGAGATAGTTGAGTTCTGCGACAAGTTCAGAGCAAAGGACAAGACAACTCCTATCGTTGTTGTGCCCACAAGCTTCAATACTATCACTGAGAAGGAACTCCAGGAGCATGGTGTAAATATTGTTATCTACGCTAACCAGCTTACACGAAGCGCTTTCCCGGCTATGGAAAAGACTGCCCGTGAGATACTTATTCACCACCGTGCGAAAGAGGTGGACGATTCCCTTATGCCTATCAAGGAGATCATCACCCTTATCGACGAACTTTGAGGAATGATATGCAATTACTGATATTATCCGATATTCACGGCAACGTGTCGGCGCTGGAAAGCGTGCTTGCAGATGTCCGGGAGAACTTCCGCCCGGACGCTCTGGCACTTCTGGGCGATTTTGTGGACTATGGTATGCGCTCCAACCAGGTAGTTGAGATAATCAGGGGACTTGATATCCCCGTGATATGCAACCTCTGGGGCAACCACGAACGTGCAGTAGTGGCTGAGGATTACAGCCGCTTCTCCTCGGAAAGGGGAGTAGTCTCCGCAAAGAATACCCGGCGCACACTCTCTGACAGCTCCGTGGACTACCTGAACAGCCTCCCTGGTAAGGAGGGCTTCCAGGAGTTTGAGTTTGCAGGGAAGCGTTTTTTCGCAGTCCACGGCTGCCTGAAAGACCCCTTCTGGAAAGCTGTTTTCCCCGGCGGAGATATGGAAGGATACGAGAAATATGACTACGTTCTCTCCGGTCACAGCCATTACGCCCACAGTTTCCCGGTATTCTATCCGGCGGACGACCCGGCTATGCGCAATAAAAAGAGGACTATCTTCATAAACCCCGGCTCGGTAGGTCAGCCCAGAAACCATGACCCACGGGCGCAGTACGCTGTTCTTGACACGGAAAAGGGCATAACCCTCCGTGGGGTAGATTACGATATCGCCTACGAACAAAGCCTGTTCACAGACGATGTTGACCCGTTCTACAGCGAAAGACTTAGTAAAGGAGTATAACATAATGAAGGCATTATACGTTATTAGCGGCGTTACCGGCATGACCGGAAACGAGCTTTCCCGCCAGATAATCACACAGGGCAAGGGTACTGTTATCGGCTTCGATAACTTTTTCTGCTCATCTCTGGACACTGTTGCGGATATCGCTGACGACCCCAACTTCATCTTCTATGAGTACGATATAAACAACTCCGCTGAAATGGCTGAGATACAGTACCTTGTTTTGAAGAAGAAGGCAGAGTACGATAAGGTATTCTATATCAACTGCGCTGCTGTTGTTCATACAGAGTACTTCTACCACGTTAATACCACTTTCGATACAAACGTTACCGGCATGAGGACTTTCCTCCAGCAGGCTATCGCAGTAGGCGCAGACGCTTACATCAACTGCTCCACAAGTGAGGTATACTCCATGCAGTCCTTTGCTGAGGGCGGCGTTAAGGAGAGCGACTTCCTGCTTATGGCTGACGCTGAACACAGCCAGAGAACCAGCTACGCAACCGGTAAGCTGCTGACAGAGTTCTTTATGAAAGACGCTGTTGACAATGGTCTTATCAAGGGTGCATCTCTGCGTTTTGCAAACGTTTACAGCCGTAACGAGAGATTTGCAAAGCATATCCTGCCCCACATCGTTGAGAGCCTTGTGACTACAGGAAAGGTCGTACTGCTTGAGAATTCAAGAAAGAACAAGCGTACCTTCCTCCATAATAACGATAGCTGCGGCGCTGTTCTGCGACTTCTGGAATTCCCTGATGCCCTGGATGGTACTGTATACAACGTAGCTACAGATGAGGAAATATCTATCCTTGACCTGGTAAAGCTCATCGGTGAAAAGCTTGGTATGCCTGACCCTGAGGTAGTATTCGAGGGCTATCGTGAGTCCGACCCGGAAAGACGAGTACTTTCTACCGAGAAGATACGCACACGCACCGACTGGAAGCCTGAGATAAGCCTTTCAGAGGGTCTGGATATGATTATCGAGTACAGAAAAGAGAATAACTGATGAGAGCTTTTATTACTACTGTTGCTGGTATGGCAACACGTTTTGCCGCAAGTCTTCCGTCGCCGCTGCCAAAGTGTGTATATACCGCAGGCAAGCGTGAGGACACCCTGCTTTACCGCCTTGTGACACTGGCTGAGAATTTCGACCGCATCGTTATCGTTACCGGATTTATGACGGAGACTGTCGAGGAGTATGTGGAGACAGTATTCACGGACGAACTGCGTGAGAAGATAATACTTGTTGAAAATAAGCAGTACGCCGAGTACGGTTCGGGCTGGAGTCTCTACAAGGGACTTGAAGCACTTATGAATACAGGCGACAGCTACGAGGATATACTCTTTGCTGAGGGCGATCTCTATTTCAGCACTGAGGATTTCCGCAAGGTCGAGAATGCAGACAGCGACGTTATCACCGTAAACTGCGAGCCTATCCTTGCAAAGAAAGCTGTTGCGCTTTACTTTGATACAGAGGGTTATCCCAAGTACATATATGACACCTCACACGGCGCACTTGAAATAAAAGAGCCTTTTACGGCGGTATATAATTCCGCACAGGTATGGAAACTCCATGACGGCGACTGGCTGCTGAGTATCGCAAGGGAAATGGGCGAGGAGGCACATCAGGGAACTAACCTCATCGTGCTGAACAACTACTTCCACAGCGTTAAGGATACAGGCGGTGAGATAGAAGTCATCACCATGAAAGAGTGGATAAACTGCAATACCACCGCAGATTTTGCAAAGATAAAATTCTAAATTAATAAAAGGGGGAGCAATAAAATGCTTGAAGAAAAACTGAAACTGGTCAAGTCCCATGCCGAAAACGGCAAGGTAAGAATAATGATAATCGGTCTGGGCAGCGTGGGAAACTACCTGCTGGACTACCTGCTCAGTACTGCTGATGAGGGCATCGAAATTGTCGTTGCCGGCAGAAATGCTGAGAAGATGCAGTGCGATGTGAATATCGCAAGAGTTGCATCACTTATCCGCCGCCAGAACCGCACTAACGTTATCGTTGAGGGCGGTGTAGACCTGGAAAACGTTGACAGCGTTGCGGAGTGTCTGAAAAAGTACCAGCCTGACTTCATCGTTAACACAAGCCGTGTTTATGCCGGTCTGAAGTACGGCTCTATCTCCTGGAAGAACGTAAGAGCATACGGTATCTGGATACCTCTTTCTGTAAAGTATATCCGCAATATCATGCTTGCTTACGAGAAGGCTGACTGCAAGGCTATCGTTATAAATACTTCCTACTCAGACGGCACTATCCCGTGGCTGAAAAGCGCAGGCGTTGCTGCACCTGACTTCGGAAGCGGCAACCTTAACCACCTGCTGCCCAGAATAAAGTTTGCAGTTGCTAAGGAATACGGCATCGAGGACTTCTGGAACATCAATGCGGCTATCGCTACTGCACACTTCCACGACGTTGTTATCAGCAAGGAGGGTCAGAATGAGGGCGTAGAGCAGCTTCTGACCGTCCAGTACGGCGGAAAGACCCTTGACATCGACCAGGACGATATCCTCAAGAAGAGCGTAATTTCTATGCCTGTTGATGCTAAGAGAAATATGATGAACGCTTCCAGCAACTTCGATATCCTCCAGTGCATACTCCGTGCAGTAAGAACCGGCTCTAAGGAAGTATTCTACTCACCCGGCGCATTCGGTGAGATAGGCGGCTATCCTGTAGCTGTTGACGGCGCAAACCTCACCGCTGACATCGACCAGACATTCTTCAACATGGACGACATGAGAAGCAAGAACCGCCAGTCACTTGCCCTTGACGGTATCGAGAAGATCGAAAACGGCACTATGACTTATACCGACGCTCTTATCGAAAAGGCTCAGAAGGCTTTCGGCGTTACTCTGCCTAAGAACGTTCCCTTTGAGGATATCGACGATACTGCTAAGTTCATTATCAGCAATATCATCGAGCCTCAGCTTGCAAAGTAAGGAGGGGCAGCCGTGAAAGTTCAGTCACTTGTAAATATAATCGGCGCTGATTTCTATACCGGCGTTCCCGATTCACAGCTCAAAGCCCTCTGCGACTACCTTATGGACAACGTGGGTATCGACCCCAAGCGCCATATCATCGCCGCTAACGAGGGTAACTGTACCGCACTTGCTGCCGGATACCACCTGGCTACAGGAAAAGTACCGGTAGTGTATATGCAGAACTCCGGCGAGGGAAATATCATCAACCCCCTTGCTTCACTCCTCAGCGATAAGGTATACGCTATACCTGCGGTATTCATCATCGGCTGGAGAGGCGAACCCGGCGTTCACGACGAACCTCAGCACATCTACCAGGGCGAAGTTACCGTAAAGCTTATGGAGGATATGGACGTTAAGACCTTCATCATAAGCAAGGATACTACCGAGGAGGAACTTACCTCCGTTATGGAGGACTTCCGCAAAGTCCTTGCACAGGGCAAGTGTGTGGCTTTCGTTGTAAGAAAGGGCGCTATAAGCTACGACAATAAGGTGGTATACAAGAACGATAACACCATGTCCCGTGAGGAGATAATCCGCCATATCACCGCTGTTACAGGCGATGACCCTATCGTTTCCACTACAGGTAAGGCAAGCCGTGAGCTTTTCGAGATAAGAGAGGCTAACGGTCAGGGTCACCAGTTCGATTTCCTGACAGTAGGCTCTATGGGTCACAGTTCATCTATCGCACTTGGCATCGCTATAAATAAGCCTGAAACTAAGGTATGGTGCATCGACGGCGACGGCGCTGCACTGATGCACATGGGTGCAATGGCTGTTATCGGCGCTAATAAGCCGGCTAATATGGTGCATATCATCATCAATAACTCCGCACATGAAACAGTGGGAGGTATGCCTACTGTTGCCGGAAGTCTTGATATCGTTGCGGCAGCTAAGGCTTGCGGTTATGAGTACGCTGCCTGCGCTGACAGCTTTGATGCACTCGACAGCGAACTGAAAGCTGCAAAGGAGCGCAATACCCTTTCACTTATCGAGGTAAAATGCTCCATCGGCGCAAGGGCTGACCTCGGCAGACCTACCACAACAGCGCTTGAAAATAAGCAGAATTTTATGGAATATTTAGGAAAATTGAAATAATCTGAAAATCGCAAGGTCTGAGCCGTTGACAGGTTCAGACCTTTGTGTTATAATTTAATTTGGCTTGGTATGAGCCGGAATAAGTAAATATAAGAAGGGAACTGAAAAAATGAACGAGATCATTTCAACTCTATGCGTCACAAAGACAATTGCAGGCTACATCGACCCTGCTACCACCAGCTACATTATCCAGATCGGCGCTGCTGTAGCTATCGCTGCCGGTACTTTCATCGGTATCTTTTTCTCCAAGATCAAGAGAGCTTTCAAGAAGAAGGACAAGGCTGAGGAGGCTGCTGCACCGGCTGACGTTATGCAGGAGCGTACTGACGGCAAGGACGAGATAACTGCTGCTGATCTTCTGGACGATGATGACGAAAACTAAGGTGCAGCGGGGGTTAGAATATAATGATAATCAAGACTCTCGGAGCAGTCCTCGGTTGGATAATGCGAGGCTGTTTTGCACTGACACACAGCTACGGCTGGAGCATTATCATCTTCACTTTTCTGACTAAGATAATCCTGTTCCCACTAAGTCTGCTTACTCAGAAAAATTCCATAAAAATGGTGCAGATGATGCCGGAGGAAAATGCTCTTAAAATAAAGTATATCGACGACAAGGACAAGCTTGCTGATGAGCGCCTTGCCCTTTATAAAAAGTATAAGTATAACCCCATGATAAGCAGCGTGCCTCTGCTTTTGCAGATACCACTGGTACTTGGTCTGGTGTACGTTATCTACCGCCCGCTTTCCTATGTATTGGGAATTGACGCAAGTATCGTTGATAACCTGCGTGAGTGGCTGGTATCACTTATCGGTGCGGCAAACGTTGAGGACAATACCTACCAGGTGGAGATAATCAACCGCATCAAGGAGGGTATCCTCCCCACTGGCGATTTTTCTGAGGTTATAAGCAAGGTAGGCCGCCTGAATATGAAGTTCTGCGGCTTTGACCTGAGCCAGCGCCCCTCATTCAAGGAAAACTTCAGCCTGCTGCTTGTGCCCCTGCTTTCAGGTGTCAGCGCATGGCTTCTGTGCGAGGTACAGAACAAGATAAACGTCCTCCAGGTAACTCAGGGCAAATTCAATAAGTTCCTGACTACCGCAGTAATGGTTGCGTTTTCCACATACTTCGCATTCCTCGTTCCTGCCGGCGTTGGTCTGTACTGGATATTCGGAAACCTGTTCGGTATCCCGGTAATGTACCTGCTTAACGTGGTAATGCCGCCTCAGAATTACGTTGACCTTGACTACCTGCACAAGATCAATGAGCAGCGTATCGAGAAGGAAAAGATACATAAGCAGTACAAGTCCCGTGAGAAGGCTGACTATCAGCGCTTCTTCGAGGTAAAGGATATGCAGCTTATGATCTACTCCGAGCAGAGCGGTTTCTATAAGTACTTCGAGGACATTATCGACTATATATGCGAACATTCGGATATACAGATACACTACGTTACCAGCGACCCCAACGACGTTATCTTCAAGGACGAGCGCAAGCAGATAAGCTCCTACTACGTTGCTTCTGACCAGTACCTCGTACCGCTTTTCATGAAGCTTGACTGCCGTATGTGCCTTCTGACCGTGCCTGACCTTGAGAAATATCACCTCAAGCGTTCAAGAGTTCGCAAGGATATCGAGTACGTTTTCGTAAGTCATGGTATGGGAAGCGTTGCATTGACCCTGAGAAAGGGTGCGCTGAACTGGTATGATACAGTATTCTGCCCCGGCCCGGATACTCTCCAGGAAATAAGAGATGCGGAAGAACTTTACAATACCCCCAAAAAGCGCCTTGTAGAAACAGGTTATCCGCTTATCGACAAGCTGCTTAAAGAGTATGAATCCACTGAGCATAAGGAGAATGAAGTACCCAAGATACTCATTGCTCCCTCATGGCAGCCGGATAATATCATTGATATGTGCGCTGAGAAGATACTGGACGAGCTTTCAAAGACCAATTACCAGATAATTCTCCGCCCCCACCCCCAGCAGGTAAGACACCAGCCTGAGAAATTCGACGTATTCAAGGAAAAGTACAAGGACTGCCCGAATATTGAGATACAGACCGACTTCTCCTCAAATTCTCCTATTATGGAGTCGGATATACTCATCACTGACTGGTCGGATATCTCATGGGAGTACGCTTTCGTTACAAAGCGCCCGATACTCTTTATAAATACCCCCATGAAGGTCATGAACCCTGAGTGGGAGCAGATAAAGACAAAGCCTATAAATATCGCCCTCCGTGACCAGCTTGGAAAGGCACTTGACCCGGATAAGCTGGATAATATCAGCGAGGAGATAACCGATATGCTCAGCCGCCGTGAGGAGTACCGTGAGCAGATAAGCCGGGTATTCAGCGAACACGTCTATAATATCGGCAAGAGCAAGATACTCTGCGGCAAGTACATCATAAAGTCCCTGGAGCGCAAGGTCTGACCTCCTCCTGCGGCTTTCTTCCTGGTACGGGCTGCCTCTACTGGGAAGAAACCTTTCTGAAGAAAGGTTTCCTCCCAGACCCTCTTTCCAAAGACTTTTAGCTTAAAAATTCCCCCTGATATGGCGAACCTACACTTGCAAGAGC
>CAMOEP010000069.1 GCA_946612185.1 uncultured Ruminococcus sp. | reverse complement strand
TCTGATATGCTGGTTTACGAGATCAAGAAGTACATCGGTTCATACGCTGCTGCTATGAACGGTGTTGACGCTATCCTCTTCACAGGCGGTATCGGTGAGAACTCCTGGGAAGTAAGAGAGGGCGTTTGCGAGAATATGGAGTACTTCGGCATCAAGATCGACAAGGAACTCAACCGCAGCGTAAGAGGCAAGCTCACAAAGCTGTCTACACCTGATTCCAAGATCGAGGTATGGATCGTTCCCACAAACGAGGAGCTGCTGATCGCAAGAGATACTCTCGCACTCATCTCCAAGTAATTATACTATATATCTCAGAAAAAATCAAGCCGTCTGTCTGCATCTTTGCAGCAGGCGGCTTTTTTTCTCACGTTGTCGCTTGCTTCGCTCGCTCACCATGTAGAAACGGCGCTTCTACCGTCGCTCAACCGAATTTGCACTGGTACAGAGTTCACCGGAAGAACGATAAAATGGCAGCTTTACAGGATTTCCTGAATAGAACTTAGTACCCTGCAAAATTTGGTTGAGCGACGGAAAAAGCGCTGTTTCTACATGGTGAGCGAGTTTACGAGCGCCAACGTGAGATGCGGTCAAGCTGGCTCAGCTTGATTTGACAATTTTGGATAATGTGGTATAATTGATATATTAAAACCATACAAGGAGGTACGCAAATGAACTTGAGAGAATACTACAAAAGCGACGCTGACTTTATCCAGGCATGGATAAGCAGCGAGGAGGAACTTTACAAATGGTCTGCGGACAGATTCAATAAATATCCCCTGGAAGCCGACGACATCAACCAGAGCTACGATCAGCAAATAGCATCAGGACGGTTCATTCCCCTGACTTGCGTTGACGAGTGCGGTAATACCTTCGGGCATTTCATTATCCGCTACCCCAGGGACGATGATGATACTACCGTCCGGTTCGGTTTTGTTATAATAGAGCCATTCCTGCGTGGTGTCGGCTTCGGCAGAAATATGCTCCTCCTGGGCATTGAGTACGTCCGGGAGAATCTTAAAGCTAAAAGAATTGACCTGGGCGTTTTCGCCAATAATCCAAAGGCTTTTCGGTGCTACCAGTCCCTCGGCTTCAAGGAATATGGCAGGCGCATCTGCAAACTCCCCGTCGGTGATTGGGAATGTATCGACATGGAACTGTTCCTCGACTGACCATAACTCCCTGTAAAGGCGGTGAATTATGAACAAGGTGTACGTCGCAATCGACCTGAAATCCTTCTACGCAAGCGTTGAGTGCGTGGAGCGTGGGTATGACCCGCTTAACACAAATCTTGTAGTTGCTGACCAGAGCCGCACAGAGAAAACTATATGCCTTGCAGTATCACCGTCACTGAAAAGCTACGGTATTTCTGGCAGAGCAAGGCTTTTTGAGGTGGTGCAAAGGGTAAACCATGTGAACGCTGAGCGAAGGCGGAAGTCCCCTGGCAGTCAGCTTACTGGTAAAAGTTTTATCTATCAGGAACTCCTTTCCGATCCCTCCCTCGCCCTTGACTACGTCGTGGCTACTCCCAGAATGTCGCTGTATATGCGCACAAGTGCCCAGATTTACGGCATTTATCTGAAATACGTCGCCCCGGAGGACATCTTCGCCTACTCTGTAGATGAGGTTTTCATAGACGCTACCGGCTATCTGTCTACCTATAATACGGACGGTCACGGCTTCGCCCGTATGCTGATACAGGACGTGCTTTCCACCACCGGTATAACTGCTACTGCCGGCATCGGCACGAATATGTTCCTTTGCAAAGTGGCTATGGATATCGTTGCGAAGCATATCCCGGCGGACAGCGACGGTGTGCGCATCGCTGAGCTGAACGAGGATATCTTCAAGGAAAAACTGTGGGGACATATGCCTATAACCGACTTCTGGAGAGTAGGCGCTGGAACGGCTAAAAAACTGCAATCCCTCGGCATAAATACTATGGGCGACATTGCAAGGTGGTCACTGGATAAGTACCATATCGGAAAGATCTACAAGGCTTTCGGAAAGAACGCAGAACTCCTCATCGACCACGCCTGGGGCATCGAACCTACGACCATTGCCGATGTTAAAGCCTACAAGCCCTCCAATAACAGTATTACCTCCGGGCAAGTGCTGCAAGAGCCGTGCGGTTATGACCGTACCCGGCTGATAGTCTGGGAAATGGCGGATATGCTTTCCCTTGACCTGGTGGACAAGGGACTTGTGACTAACCAGATAGTCCTGACTATCGGTTACGACCGGGAAAGTCTGTCAAACGGCAGATATCGGGGAGAAGTCACCCTCGACCACTACGGCAGACGAGTTCCTAAGCACGCCCATGGCACTCAGAATCTCGAAAAGCATACCTCCTCCACCAGAAAAATGGTCGATGCGGCGATGATACTCTTTGACCGCATCGTGGACAGGGGGCTGCTGGCACGCCGGATAAATCTGGTCGCCTGCAACGTTATCCCGGAGGAGGACATACCGGAAGCTGAGAACTTCGAGCAGCTTTCCCTGTTCGATACAGAGGCGGACGTTCGAGAGCGTGAAAGTGACGAAAAAGCCCTCGAAAAGGAACGTGCCCTACAGGACGCTATGCTGAAGATAAAGCATAAATTTGGCAAAAACTCCGTCCTGAAGGGGACAAACTTCACCGAGGGCGCTACCGCAAAAGACCGCAACCGGACTATCGGCGGTCACAAGGCGTGAGGTGACGTATGCTGTTCATTCAGATAATTACCATGCAATACGACAAATCAAAGCGCTCCGGGGAAACGATGCGCAGGATCAATTCCGTCCGATTTGCGCCGCTTCAGAACACGCCGGCAAATCTTACCGGTGCGGAGTACTTCCTCCACGATGACCGCTTCCGCAAACCAAAAGCATTTCCGGCTGAGGAGCGTTTCAGTGTCACATACAGGGTATTCGTGGCAAAATCCGGTGACTTCTACCATATCCACTACACCGACCGCCCCGCACACCAGCACTTCAAGCCGGTAATTACCCTCAGTCCCGGCGAATACGGCAGAATAGTCTACAACGAACGGGCTGTGACCTTCGACGGCGAGTGGTACTACATCCGTACAACTATCAATTTTCTCAGCGCAGGAAAAGAAAAGTACCGCACAAAAATGTTCTGCCGGAAAAATGCCGACAAGCTGTTCGAGGACATGGCTTATCTGCGATACTGCGGCGATAAGTACAGGAAATGAGGTGGCATCATGTTCGATCTTGTTACAAGATTAAATCAGGAGTGCGGCGTAAGACCGCCCGAAAATAATGACCAGGACTGGGAGTTCTGCGCAGGTGATTACACCAGGACTGAGGATTATATCAGGTTTTATCAGAAGTATTCCGAAGAAATGGAGTCCGGCAGATGGTCTGACAAGGAACTGCTGTGCAACATGATAGTGCAGGGGCTTGAGGATATGCTTGAGTACACCAGTGACACGGAATATATAGACAGGCTATGGCTCGAAACCCGGCAGATCCTTCTGAAAGACGAACTATACAGTGTTATCGTGTACTGGTCGGCGGTGGGTCAGCCTATCGGTGATTGCTGGCGCATATCTTCAAGAATGAGAGAACTTTTAAGGGGACTGATCTGACTATGGATAATTATGATGATATCAAACACCTGACACGTCCGCAATACGACGAATTTCCGCCTATGTCCAGTTTTGACAGGGCTGCACAGTTCTCGCCGTTTGCGGCACTTGTGGGATATGGCGACGCTGTTGACGAAACTGCAAGACTTGTGGACAGCCGCTATGAACTGACCGAAGACCAGGCTGACGAACTTAACAGCAGCCTTAACCGCCTTATCGACAATCTCAACCAGCAGCCGGAAGTCCGGGTGACCCATTTCGTGCCTGACGAGAGAAAGTCCGGCGGCGCTTATGTGGATAAAGTTGGTACGGTACGCATTTTCGACAGTTATTCCGGAGAACTGGTTTTCACCGACGGCGACAGAATTGCTTTGGCGGACATGGCAAAGCTGGTTTTCACGGAATAAAAAAGAGCCATTCTCCAGAAATGAAGAATGGCTTTTTGTATAGGAAATAATCTACTCTACGGCTTTCTCTTTCCTCCGGGCAATTGCGAACTTTACCAGAATCACGCAAATGAACGCTGCACAGATCAGAAAGAATTCCAGACCTGGAATAATATCGCTGTCAATATTAATCAGCAAAGCAAAAATCATAAATGCTGATATGGTTTTCAGGTCGCTTATCATGTCCAGGAGTGGCTTGTCATTTTTCTTAACAATGCGGACGGTCAGAACTTCCATTACCGCTGAATAAATTATCATCAGTGCGTGGGGAATGAGCAGGTAATTCCGGTGGACAAAAATGCCAGGCTGCTCGAACCAGGCATAGCCGAAATGCTCATAGTAAAACTGCTCGTCCGTTACGCTCGGATGTCTGCTCCATGTAACCAGCAGCACAAATATCGAAGCAGCCGTCATCAGCCAAATGATAATGCTCGACAAACGGCGCTTTAGCAACGGATCATTTTCCTTTTTCTCTTTAACGGAATACTTCTTGCAGGTGATTACCTGTGCTGTCAAGCCGCTCAGCAAAACGATCATTATCCCGTAGCAAATGATGCTCAATACGCTCCTATTAAGCGGAGTCTGCCGTGAAACACTCAGCGACCAGTTGGTGAAAAATGCTGACACGATAAGCGAAATAAGGCTCATGGTCACGCCTACCTCAGCCCGGAAAAGCCTGTCGCCTTTCTCCGTAATTTTCAGCCCCACATTTACCTTACCTTCCAAATGAACTGCTGCTGCCAGAATAGCCGCAATAAGTCCGCCGATAACATGGGGGTAAAAGCCGTAGAACTTTGATGCGTATACGTCAAAATTGCCATTGCCGTCGAAATGGATTCCCGGATTATCCGGCAGGTCGTTCCAGCGGGTAAGGTAGTAAACCAGACTCGCCAGCAGCATAAGTACACCTGCGCTGATAATTCCCCGGCAAACCATTTTCACCTTGCCGTTCATGCCTTATGTCCCTCAGCGCATACCCACGTTGTTCCCGGCTGAGTGTGTACCTGTACATTGGTGAAACCTGCTCCTTCAAGAAGCTGTCGGTACTGGTCGAGAGTGGGGTTAAAAAGGCTGTATTTCAGGATATTTTCAATGCTTACATCGTCAAGTTCCGCATCGCCGTGAATGTCCGCCACAATGAGGAACGTGCCGCCCTTGTCAAGCACTCTCAGCACCTCACGCAGGTCACTTTCCGGGTTCTCCCAGAAGTAGAAGCTTTCCACGGTGATAATGCGGTCGAAACTGTTATCCTCAAAGGGAAGCGCCGAAACGATACCCTGAACCACGTTCAGCCTGCCCTGGCTGATAAGGTCAGCATTACATTCGCTGGTAAGTGCAATGGAGACTTTCGAGTAGTCCACGCCTGTAAGATGACCGGAAGGCACTTTTTCCGCCATTCGTCTGAGTGCTGCACCTCCGCCGCAGCCGATGTCCAGGACACGTTCGCTGCCGGAGAAACTGAAATGGTCGATTCCCCATGCAGTAACTGGTCCATGATGCTCATTCATACCCATAAGCATTTCTTTTCCGGCGCTGCCCTGGGGTTTGCGGGGGTTGCCCTGTTCCGTGATAGATCGTCTTTCTTCGCTCATAAATAAATGTACCTCCTGTCCGGAAAGATGTTCCAGTCTGACAGCTTTATTATGAAGAAACGGTGCTTCCTTCGCCGCTATGCCATATCATGCATGGTACTATGGCGGCAAAAACACCGTTTCATGAGAACTTTTCTTATTCTACTGTTACGCTCTTTGCAAGGTTTCTCGGCTTGTCAACGTCAAATCCCTTTGCAACTGATACATAGTAGCCCAGAAGCTGGAGAGGTATAACGGACAGACTTCCTGCAAAGTGGGGGTCAGTCTGGGGGATATATACTGTAAAGTCAGCGGTATCCTCGATGCTGTAATTGCCGTAAGTGGTCAGACCCATGAGCGATGCGCCACGGCTCTTGACCTCGACCATATTGCTTACGGTCTTTTCATAAAGGTCAGGCTGAGTGAGTACGCTGATAACGAATATGCCGTCCTCGATAAGGCTGATAGGGCCGTGCTTCAGTTCACCGGCAGCGTATGCTTCGGAGTGAATATAGCTTATCTCCTTCATTTTCAGGCTTCCTTCAAGACCGATAGCATAGTCTATGCCACGTCCGATGAAGAAAGCGTCCCTGGAGTTAGCCAGCTTATTTGCAAACCACTGGATACGCTCCTTGTCTTCGAGAATCTTCTCTATCTTATCAGGGATAGTGTTCAGCTCAGTGATAAGTTCTGCGCACTTCTCCTCGGACATCTCGCCTCTTGCGACTGCAAAGCCCATAGCCAGCAGATAGCCTGCGATAAGCTGAGTGCTGTAAGCCTTAGTTGTAGCGACGGAGATCTCCGGGCCTGCAAGTGTATAGAATACGTTATCAGCTTCACGAGCAATGGAAGAACCAACAACGTTAACGATTCCAAGAGTCTTGATACCGGCTTCCTTAGCGGAACGGAGCGCTGCAAGTGAGTCAGCAGTCTCACCGGACTGGCTGATGATAATTACCAGACTGTCCTTGACCAGTGTCATTTTTCTGTATCTGAATTCAGAAGCCAGTTCAACTCTTACCGGGATAGTTGTGAAGTCCTCGATAACGTACTGCGCAGCCATACCAACGTGGTAAGCACTTCCGCAGGCAACGATGTATATCTGGCTTATCTTCTTCATTTCCTCGTCAGTAAGGCCGATTCCGCTGAAATCTATCCTGCCGTCCTTGACGATAGAATTGATAGTATCACGAACGACCTTGGGCTGTTCGTGTATCTCCTTGAGCATGAAATGCTCGTAGCCGCCCTTTTCAGCAGCCTCAGCGTCCCACTTTATCTCCACCAGATCCTTCTGGATCTCCTCACGGTCGATATTGTAGAATGTAACATTGCCGCCAGTAAGTCTTGCGATCTCGCTGTTGCCGATGTAGTAAACGTTTCTTGTGTACTTGAGGATAGCCGGAACGTCAGATGCGACGTAAGTTTCGCCGCCTGTAACGCCGATTATCATAGGGCTGTCCTTACGGGCGGTATAGATCTCGCCGGGGTAGTCCCTGAACATTACGCACAGAGCATATGAACCACGAATTCTTATCATAGCACGGGCGATAGAGTCTACAGGGCCAAGGTTATACTTTTTATAATAGTAGTCAATAAGTTTAACAGCTACCTCAGTATCAGTCTGAGAATGGAAAACATAGCCGCTCTTGGAAAGCTTCTCTTTGAGTTCCTGGTAATTCTCGATGATACCGTTATGAACAGCAACAACGTTCTCGTCATCGCTTGCATGGGGGTGAGCATTAAGGGTAGAGGGTTCACCGTGAGTAGCCCAACGGGTATGACCGATACCGCAGTTTCCCTTGACAGCCTCGCCGTTATTGGTCATTTTCTGGAGTTCCTCCAGCTTGCCCTTAGCCTTAACTATCTCAGGTTCTTTATCTCCGTCACGGACAGCGATGCCGGCGGAGTCGTATCCTCTGTATTCAAGCTTTGAAAGACCGTCAAGCAGTATAGGAGCTGCCTGATGAGTTCCTGTAAAGCCAACAATTCCACACATAATATTGTTACCTCCTGAAGTGCCGGACAAGATCCCGGCTATACATAATATATATATTATATACCTTTTCCACTGTTTTTGTCAAGCTATTTTCAAATTATTTACAATCATCTGCCATTCTCTGCCCTGTATTCAAGGTACGCATCGTACAGATCAAGGGTCAGTTCATACCTTGATTCTTCGGTCACACAACCAGTCACGAAAGTGAAAAACTCCTCTCCGCCGTGGTCAAAGGCAGCTATAAGGCAATTTCCGGCACTGAGGGTCGTGCCAGTCTTTATGCCGATAGCTTCGGGGCAGTAGTAGATACTGTCAGGGTCAAGGAGATAGTTGGAGTTCGTCCAGTTAAGGACTTCGCCTGACCAGATAGTCTCGTCCTTATAATGGATACCTGCGGCGTTTCGTATCTCCGGCACATTAAAAGCATAGTCCGCCAGCTTGATAAGGTCGGATATTGTAGTATACTGCGCAGGGTCGTCCCAGCCGTCGGGGTTTACGAAATTGCTGGAAGTCATGCCAAGCTCCGCCGCAAAATCGTTCATCAGTCCGCAGAAATAGTTTACCGCTTCCGTATCAGAAAACTCACTGTCCGGTTCAAGTGACCTGGCAACCGATACTGCAATAGTGTACGCCGCATCATTTCCGGAGGACATGAGCATACCGTCCACCAGCGACCTGAGAGTAAGCATCTGCCCAGGCAGTATATAACACAGGCTCGAACCCTCATATACCAGCCATTGCTCACTTCCTACGGTATAAACTGTGTCGGGGTCGATATTCCGCAGCGCAACCGATGCAGTCAGCAGCTTAGTAAGGCTCGCCGGAGCGGTAGAACCCTCGATATTGTCAGAGTAGACCAGTTCACCTGAATCCGGAATATATATCGCTGCACCGTTGCACTCAGGGTAACTGATATGCGCTATCGTCGGAGCAGCGACCGGTTCAGTGACAATCTCAGCAGCAGTTGTTATCGTGGCAGGAGGTTCTGTAGTCTCCGCAGCCGCAGCCGTCGTCACCTGCTCTGCAGCCTTGGTGGTGACAGCCGGAACTTCATGGGTCATTGCGTCCGACATATCCTCCGTAGGCATCATCAGCGCACATACCACTACCGCTGCCGCCACGCAGACTGGTATCGCAGTCGCTACAGCTTTTATCCTTGGTTTTAGCATTATGTAAAATCACTCCATTCTGTTTGCAAATACTATTATAACAAATATTCCGGTCGATTTCAAGTGTTTTGTTGCTAAGGCGAAAATTTTGCAGTTTCTTTTCATGCGGATATATCACAGTTTTTCCGATGCCTGAACAGAGCAATAGCATTTACTTTCCATGATACATTTTCCGCCATACAGGAAAACTGCCGGCTGCCGTAGAAATGTGGACGACAAAGAGACTGCCGGGAAAGAAGGAGACAAAAATTTTCGACCTATGGATTTTAGG
>CAMOEP010000068.1 GCA_946612185.1 uncultured Ruminococcus sp. | reverse complement strand
GAGAACTCTGTACCCGTAGAAACACGGTTGAGCGACGGCAAAAGTACCGTTTCTATTATGTAAGCGAGTTAACGAGCGTCAACGTGAGAAGCGGTCAAGCTGGCACAGCTTGGTTTGCAATGGTACTAAGTTCTATTCGGGAAATTCTGTAAATTTGCCATTTTATCGTTCTGCCGGAGAACTCTGTACCAAGCAAAACACGGTTGAGCGACGTACAAAGCCCCGTTTCTAAAAAAGTGAGCGAGCGTAAGCAAGCGACAACGTGAGAAGCGGTCAAGCTGGCACAGCTTGCGAGCGTCAACGTGATATGTGGTCAAGCTGACGCAGCTTGTGGCTCAGCTTGGAGAAAAAATTACTGTTGACGGCGGGGGAAAAATGTGTTATAATAAAAGTACTATACTTGCATTTCTATTTAAGGAGCAAATAATGAAAAATTTTGATGAAATTATGAGCCTTCTGTCCAAATACGGTCAGGAGCATCTTCTTGCACATTATAACGAACTTTCCGACGCTGATAAGGCTTCCCTCATCAGCCAGATAGAAAAAATTGACTTCTCCGTTCTGGAATGTCTCGACGAATCCAAGCGGGCAAGCGCCAAGCGTGGCACTTTTACCCCCCTGGGCGCTGTCACTATCAGCGACATCGAACGCAATAGCCAGGAGTACCGCAAAATCGGCTGCGATATCATCAAAAACGGTAAGGCTGCCGCTGTTTTACTGGCTGGCGGTCAGGGTACTCGCCTGGGCTTCGATAAGCCTAAGGGTATGTTTAACGTCGGTGTCACCCGTGACCTTTACATCTTCCAGTGCCTTATCAATAACCTGATGAAGGTGGTCAAGGAGACTGGTACATGGGTACAGCTTTACATCATGACCAGCGAGAAAAACCACGAGGATACCACCTCTTTCTTCAAGGAGAAGAACTTCTTCGGCTACGACCCCGACCATGTAAGCTTCTTCATTCAGGATATGGCTCCCTCCGTGGACTTTTCCGGTAAGATATACATGGAAGCCCCCGGCAAGATCTCCTCATCGCCCAACGGCAACGGCGGATGGTTCTCATCTCTGGTAAGAGCCGGTCTTTTGGAGGACATCAAGTCCAAGGGCATCGAGTGGCTGAACGTTTTCGCCGTTGATAACGTTCTTCAGCAGATCGCTGACCCGCTTTTCATCGGCGCTGTTGTAAAGTCCGGCAGTCAGTCCGGCGGCAAGGTAGTAAGCAAAGCTGACCCTAACGAGCGTGTGGGCGTTCTCTGCCTGGAGGACGGTATGCCCTCTATCGTGGAGTACTACGAAATGACCCCGGAAATGATAAGCCGCAGGAACGACGATGGCGAACTTGCCTACAAATACGGCGTTATCCTCAACTACCTGTTCAGCACCGAAAAGCTGGAACAGATAATGAACCAGAAAATGCCCGTCCATGTTGTTGAGAAAAAAATACCGTATATGGACGAAAACGGCTGCCTCATCAGCCCTGAAAAGCCCAACGGCTACAAGTTCGAGACACTGGTTCTGGATATGGTGCATATGCAGGATAGCTGCCTGCCTTATGAGGTCGTCCGCAGCAAGGAGTTCGCACCGATTAAGAACGCTACCGGCGTGGATTCCGTGGAGTCTGCAAGGGAACTCCTCAAACAGAACGACGTTCAGCTTTAATAGTCATCACAAGCCTGACAAAACGTCAGGCTTGATTTTTGGGAGGATATATGAAAAAATTGCTAAGATTCCTGCGTGGTCACGAAAAGGAACTTGTCTTTGGTCCGTTTTTCAAGCTTCTGGAAGCGATATTTGAGCTGATAGTTCCCGTGGTCATGGCGAAAATGATAGACAACGGCATCGCTCAGCGTGACAGCGGATATGTGCTGAAAATGAGCGGAATTATCGTAATACTGGGTATTTGCGGACTTGGCTTCGCCCTGACCTGCCAGTACCTTGCGGCAAAATGCGCCTACGGCTTTGGCACGCAGCTTCGTGAGGCACTCTACCGCCACATCAACACCCTGTCCTATTCCAGCATCGACAAGGTTGGCACGTCCTCGCTGGTCAACCGCCTGACAAACGACTCTATGACCGTCCAGAACGGCGTGAATATGTTCATTCGACTTGCTGTGCGAGCGCCGTTCCTTGTCATTGGTGCTGCGGTCATGGCACTGACTATCGACGTGAAGCTTTCGCTGATATTCTTCATCGCCGCACCGCTTATTTCCGCAATAATCTTCGTGATAATGCGGAAAACCGTCCCCATGTACAAGCGCACACAGCAAAAACTTGACCGTGCGTCCCTGCTGACCCGTGAGTCGCTGGAAGGAACGAGAGTTATCCGGGCGTTCTCACGGCAGGGCGAGGAGACACAGGAGTTCAGCGAGGCGGTGGACGACATCGCACAGTGCGCTTCCGCAGTCGGCAAGATATCGGCAATTCTCAATCCTGCCGCCTTTATGATAATGAACCTGGGCATCGCTGCGATCCTCTGGTTCGGCGGCGTGCGCATCGACACCGGTCACCTGACACAGGGTCAGTTGACTGCATTTACCAATTACATGACCCAGATACTTCTTGCGCTTATCGTCCTTGCGAACCTTATCGTCACATTCACCAAAGCCTTCGCCTCCGCTAACCGTGTAAGCGAGATATTTGACCTGCCGCCGGAGGAAAGCGGCAGCGCAGTTCCCGAAAAAACCGCCAGTCTGCTGGAATTCCGCAGCGTTACCTTCACTTACGATAACGCTGGTGAACCTTCCGTCAGCGGCATCAGTTTTTCACTCGGCAAGGGTCAGACCCTCGGCATCATCGGCGGTACTGGCAGCGGAAAGTCCACAATTGCGGCGCTTATCCCCGGTTTTTACACCCCCGACAGCGGCGACGTTCTGGTTGACGGCGTAAAAATCCAGGACACCGACCTTTCCGCCCTGCGCAGTCGTATCGGCGTAGTTCCTCAGAAGGCGGTGCTTTTCAGCGGAACTGTCCGGGAGAATATGAAGTGGCGCAAGGCGGACGCTTCCGACGAGGAGATAATTTCCGCCCTGAAAACCGCCCAGGCTTGGGAGTTCGTCAGCGCTATGCCCGATAAGCTTGACGCTCGCATCGCCCAGGGCGGACGCAATCTGTCCGGCGGTCAGCGCCAGCGACTCTCCATTGCAAGGGCATTGGTGGGCAGCCCGGATATGGTCATTCTCGACGACTCTACCAGCGCCCTTGACTACCAGACCGACCTGAAACTTCGCCGTGCGCTGAAAAACGATATGTCCGGCACAGCGGTGGTAATGATATCCCAGCGCACCACCTCACTCATGGACGCTGACTGCATCGTGGTCATGGACGATGGTGAGAGCGCCGGCATCGGAACTCATGGTCAGCTTCTTGAAAAATGCCCGATATACCGGGAAATTTACCAGTCCCAGATGAACGAGAAGGAGGGCGGAAGCAATGCTCAGAACGCTTAAACGTGTCTTTTCCTACGCAAGACCTTATATCCGCTATTTTGTGCTGACGCTCATATTCGCCGCCGGTGGGATATCCCTGTCACTTTCCGTTCCGGTGTTCATAGGTGAAGCCGTGGACGTGTGCGTGAGCCGTGGACAGGTGGACTTTGATGCTCTGAAAACCATTGCCCTGAAGCTTGCGGTAATAGTCATTATCAGCGGCGTTTTCCAGTGGCTCATGAGCCTGTTTACCAATAAGCTGGCGTTCCTGACTGTCCGTGACCTGCGTGCAGATATATTCGCAAAACTACAGCGAGTTCCCCTTAGATACATCGACGGTCACACCAAGGGCGAACTGACCAGCCGTGTCATCAACGACATTGAGATGATATCCGACGGACTGCTGCAAGGGTTCACCCAGTTTTTCAGCGGCGTGATGACAATTGTGGGCACACTCATCTTCATGATGACCATAAACGTCCGGATCGCAGTAGTCGTGGTCATTCTCACACCTCTGTCGTTCCTCGCCGCCTCGAAGATAACCAAGGCTTCCCACGACTCCTACATGAAGCAGTCGAAGCTGCGTGGGGACATGGTTTCCTTCGCTGAGGAAATGGCTGGCAGCCAGAAAATCGTCCGGGCTTTCGGCTACGAGGAGCGGGCTATGGAGCGATTCCGCCAGATAAACGAGGACTACGGAAAAATCGGCGCAAAAGCTACCTTTTTCAGCTCTATGACCAACCCCACCACCCGTTTCGTGAATGGTCTTATCTACGCATCAGTCGGACTTCTTGGCGCTCTGAGTGCCATTGGAAGCGTGCCGTTTATCGGGGCAATGAGCGTGGGAAAGCTGTCAAGTTTCCTGGCTTATTCAAACCAGTACACCAAGCCATTCAACGAGATATCCGGCGTTTTTGCAGAACTTCAGAACGCCGTGGCTTCGGCGCAGAGAGTGTTTGAGGTGCTGGACGAGGAGGAAGTTCCCGACGACAGCGGCAAGGAAGTCCTCACCGGCTGTACCGGGGAAGTAAGCATCGAGGACGTTTGCTTCTCCTATGACCCGGCAGTCAGGCTTATCGAGAATTTCAGCCTGAAGGTCAAGCCCGGTCAGCGTATCGCTATCGTAGGGCCTACCGGCTGCGGAAAATCCACAATGATAAACCTGCTGCTGCGGTTTTACGACCTGGGCAGCGGCAGAATAAAAGTCTCCGGCAGGGACTTTACGGAAGTGACCCGTGACAGCCTCCGGAGCAGCTTCGGAATGGTTTTGCAGGAGACTTGGGTGTTCACCGGGACAGTTGCCGAGAACATCGCCTACGGAGTACCTGACGCAAGCCGGGAACAGATAATCGCCGCTGCAAAGGCAGTCCACGCCCACGGCTTCATCAAGCGCCTGCCGGACGGATATGATACAGTGGTTTCCGAGGACAGCGGACTTTCTCAGGGTCAGAAGCAGCTTATATGTATCGCCAGGATAATGCTCATGGATCCGCCCATGCTTATCCTCGACGAGGCGACAAGTTCCATTGACCTGCGCACGGAACACCGCATACAGCGTGCTTTCCAGAAGCTTATGCAGGGCAAGACCAGCTTCATCATTGCCCACCGGCTTTCAACTATCCGCAATTCTGATGTGATACTCGTCATGAACAAGGGCAGGATAATCGAGCAGGGCAGCCATGAACAGCTTATGGAAAAGGGCGGATTCTACGCCGAACTCTACAGCAGTCAGTTCGCTTCTTAGAACCTGCCCAAATAGGGTGAATGTACGGATTCTCAGGCGGTCTTAAAATGCAAAATAATTGCAAATACCCGGAAAATCGGTTGACAAAAGTTTCCGGGAGTGATATTATAATAGTAGCAAAGATACCGAAAGGCAGAGGAGGACTAATTGTGAATAGAAAGATCATTTCAGCTATTTTAGCAGCGGCGCTCTCATGCTCAGCAAACGCTGTAGTGGCTGGCGCTGAGGATACAGCAGCAAGCCCTAAGTTCGAGGGACTGACCCTTGAGCAGATAGATAATTCGCCTATAAAGCCGTATGTCACCCTTTCAAGCGAGGTTCTGACACTGGAGGAGGCTAAGGCTTCACCCACCAGGACTATCACCGTAACAGTCAACGCAGACGGCGTAACTAAGCCGTATTACAGCGCTGCCGGACTGCATATTTACTTCGACGAGGCTCTCAAGGTTGAGGTGTCGAAAAACGGTCTGCCTCTTATTGCAAAGGGCGATGCCTGCTCGCTCATGGCTTCCACCTTCAATGTCATAACCGACGATACAAGTGGAACAACAGGTCTGTTTGCGGCAGTTGCAAGTTCGGGCAATTCCGGAACTAATGGTACGATGTTCAGTTTCAATGTTAACCTGCCCAGCGACATTGCCGCAGGTGATGTGTTCCCTTTTGACATAAAGTATATCACCACTGAGTACACCAAGGACATATTCCAGGCAATAGGCATGGCTGACAAGGAGCTTATGAACGGCTTTACGTTCACCAAGGGCATTTATAACAAGGAGTATAACCCTAATTTCAAGGCATCTGAAAGCGATATTGAGAGGTGTCCTGCGCTGAAAGGAATTTCACCTTCCTGTGACGGATATATCGCTATCGAGGGTGGCGATACAGTTTGGGGCGACGCAGACGGAAACGGCGCATTGTCGGTTTCTGATATCGTAATGGTGCTACAGTATGCGGCGAATCACGATAAGTACCCGCTGGAGAGCGATGTTCTGGCAAGGTGCGACGTTAACGGCGACAATGACGTAAATGTTGAAGATGCAGCACTTATCCAGCAAGCAGATGCAGGACTTGTCACACTTCCTGTAAAGAAGTAAAAAAGAGGGACACGTTTCGACAGCGTGTCCCTTAAATTTTTATAAAAAGTACTTGCAATCCGGAAAGAAATGTGGTATAATATAGAAGTAATGCAGATATAGTATAGCGGCTATTACTTCAGTTTCCCAAACTGAGGAGGCGGGTTCGACCCCCGTTATCTGCTCCACAAGCCGAGCTGAGCCAGCTCGACCGCTTCTCACGTTGTCGCTCGCTTGCGCTTGCTCACTTTAAAAGAAACGGTACTTTTTACGTCGCTCAACCATATTTTGCTTGGTACTAAGTTCTATTCGGTAAATTTTGTAAAAATCAAGTTTTACAGTTCTACCGGAGAACTCTGTACCCGTAGAAACACGGTTGAGCGACGGCAAAAGTACCGTTTCTATTATGTAAGCGAGTTAACGAGCGTCAACGTGGGGGCGGTCAAGCTGGCACAGCTTGGTTTTGCTTGGTACTAAGTTCTATTCGGTAAATTCTGTAAAAATCAAGTTTTATAGTTCTACCAGAGAACTCTGTACCCGTAGAAACACGGTTGAGCGACGGCAAAAGTACCGTTTCTAAATAGTGAGCGAGTTAACGAGCGTCAACGTGATATGTGGTCAAGCTGACTCCAGCTTGCTAAGCTTGAGATAGTAGGACGGCTAAAAATACGAGTAGGCAGCCGAAAAATTCACGGATAGTAAGCCGTTCGTGAAGTATCAGACATCCCGCCAGCACCGCAAATACCGATTCCAGGCTCATAAGCAGCGTGGCAACGGTGGGCGGTGTCTTTTTTTGTCCGAGTATCTGTAATGTGTACGCCACCGAACAGGACATCACACCAGTGTAAAGTATCGTCGTCCGGGCAGCTATAATGCTCCGGAACTGCGGCTTCTCAAAAACAAACATACATATCAGCATCAGCGTCCCGGCTGTGAAAAACTGTATGCACGACATCATCACGCCGTCTGTCTGCATCAGGTTGAACCGGTCAATTACAATAATGTGCAGGGCAAACACAAATGCGCTGACCAGTACCAGCAGGTCGCCGCCTGAAATGGTCAGCCCATCTTTCATGCACAAAAGCCAGAATCCTACCGCCGCTATCCCCACAAATATCCAGCTTCGTGCCGGAGGACGTTTCCCAAGAAATACAGACAAAAGCGGCACTATAACTATGTATAGTGCCGTTATGAATCCAGCTTTTCCGGCGGTAGTCCGGGCAATTCCGGACTGCTGGAATGAACTTGCCACAAAGAGAAGTACTCCGCAGCATATTCCGCCGATGACTGTATTTTTCCGGGAAAACTCCTTTCTCCCGCCTGAGTGCCTGCTGATACTCCGGAAAAGTATTACCACCGGGATCAGCGTAATACCGCCGATAAGCGTCCTTATGGCGTTGTAGGTGAAGGGCTGAACGTAGTTCATACCCTCGCTCTGGGCGACAAAAGCCGTTCCCCATATCAGGGACGTGACAAGGAGCATCAGGCTGCCCTTAGTCTGCTCCCGCATCAGTCGTCGAAAAGGGGAGTGGAGAAGTATCTCTCGGCAGTATCCGGGAGTATGGTCACGACAGTCTTGCCCTCGCCAAGTTTTTCAGCGAGTTTAAGCGCAGCCGCTACGTTAGTACCACTTGAAATACCGCACATGATTCCTTCCTTTGAAGCCAGTTCCTTAGCTGTGCGGATAGCTTCCTCGTCGGAAATTATGCAGATATTGTCGTAAATATTCTGGTTGAGGATATCGGGGATTATACCGTCACCAATGCCCATTTGCAGGTGAGTTCCGATGTTTCCGCCTGCCAGGATAGCAGCGTTTTCGGGTTCAACAGCCCATATTTCAAGGTCAGGGTACTGAGCTTTGAGCGCTTCGCCAATGCCTGTGATAGTACCGCCAGTGCCGATACCGGAGCAGAATCCGTCGATCTTCACGGCAGTCTGTTCGAGTATTTCAAGGGCAGTGTGGTACTTATGAGCGCCGATATTATTGATATTTGAGAACTGCTGGGGAACGAACACACGCTTATCCTCCTCAGCCATACGCAGAGCGGTGTCAAGACACTCCTGGATACACTTTCCGATATCGCCGTCGTCGTGGATAAGGATAACCTCAGCGCCGTAGTGGTTGACGAGTTTACGGCGTTCCTCGCTTACTGAGTCGGGCATAATGATGATAGTGCGGTAGCCTCTGACAGCGCCCACCAGAGCCAGACCGATACCCTGATTGCCGCTTGTAGGCTCGACGATAATGGTATCATCGTGGATAAGCCCTTCTTTTTCGGCATGGCGTATCATATTGTAAGCGGTGCGGGTCTTGATAGAGCCGCCTACGTTCAGCCCCTCGAATTTAACGAGAACGTCAGCGTTACCTTTTTTGTTCATTCTGTTAAGTCGGATCATAGGTGTGTGACCCATAGCTTCAAGAATATTATTGTAGATCATGTCAAATCTCCCTTTGATATTAGTACAATAACTATTATATAACAATTCCAAGTAAAAAGCAAGGATTTTTTGAAATTAGTTAGTATAGTATAACTACTAAACCTATTCGGAACATCCCCCCCCATTAAGCCAACGAGCTGCTGTCAGCTCGACCACATATCACGTTGTCGCTCGCAAGCTTGCTTACTTTGGTAGAACATCGCATTTTGCCGTCGCTCAACTTGGTTTTCAATGGTACAAAATTCTATTCAAGTATTTTTGTAAATTTGCCGTTTTTTTGTCCTACCGGAGAACTTTGTACCAGTACAAACACGGTTGAGCGACGTACAAAGCCCCGTTTCTAAAAAGTGAGCGAGCGTAAGCAAGCGACAACGTGATATGTGGTCAAGCTGGGGAGTGGACAAATCAGGGAGAATATGGTATAATAAAAGAAAAAG